>CAMLOZ010000193.1 GCA_946481625.1 uncultured Haloferula sp.
GACTGGCATCAGGAAGACTGGCTTGTGCCGACGCTCCTCCACCCGGCAGGTCAGGACGTCAGCGAAGACCGGCCCCTGTTGCTCGTGTGGGGCAATCACGATGTCCGGGGTAAATGGGCCTTCCGGGTGCCGGAGATGGTCGCGACGCCGGATGGCCGCCCCTTCTACGCCTTCCGTAGTGGTCCGGTCGCCGTGCTCTGCCTCCACACCGGGGAAGACAAGCCGGACAACCACCCGAGCTTCGGCGGTCGTGTGGCCTTCGAGATGCTGCGCCGCGAACAGGCGGAGTGGATCAAGCAGGTGACGGCGCAGCCCGGCTTCCGCGATGCGCCGTACCGGGTGGTCTTCTGTCACATCCCGCTGCGATGGACGAAGGAAGTGGCCGATGCGGGCTACGAGAAAGGTGGCTACGATGCCTTCAGCCGCTTCAGCCGCGAGGCGTGGCACGATGTCCTCGTGGCATGGAAGGCGCAGGTGGTGATCTCGGGGCACACGCACAGCCCGGCATGGATCGAGGCGAATGTGGAGTTCCCCTATGCCCAGCTTGTGGGAGGCGGTCCCCAGCCGGACCGCGCGACGTGGATCGAGGGCAAGGCGGATGCCGGGGCGCTTTCCTTCGTGATGAAGGATCTGGAGGGCAAGGTGGTGAGAGAGGTCTCGCTGAAGCCGCTGGTGTAGCACGCTACTCCGCCACTTCCACCACGACCGGCTTCTTCCCTGGCAACCCGTCGCGCACGATGAAGAACACCGCCCCGGCCATGCACAGCGCGGCGAAGAAGTAGTTCCAGGTCAGCCTTTCCTTCAAATAGAAGATCGCGAAAGGAGCGAAGACCGAGAGCGTGATCACCTCCTGGACGATCTTCAACTGCGCTCCGCTCAGCCCACCGGTGTAACCGATGCGATTCGCCGGCACCTGCAGCAAGTACTCGAAGAGGGCGATGCCCCACGACACCAGCGCCGCGATGATCCACGGCTTTTCCCGCATGTCCTTGAGGTGGGCATACCACGCGAAGGTCATGAAGATGTTCGAGAGCGTCAGCAGCGCGATCGTTTTCAGCAAGGTCACGCTCTCCGGATAGCGTCGGGCGTTTCCGCGTCAAGCTGGCCGCTTGGTCGTTGTCTGAAAACTCTGGAAGGCCGGGGACCTTTCTCCGAAAGGTCCGGCGGGGGACGGTCGAAACCGTTGGTTAGAAGCCGGGATTTGAAGCGGCCCGCCAACAGCCGGACCACTCGGAGAGCGATCCCTGCCATTTCAAGCCTGGCGCTCAGGGGCAATCGTGGGAAGCGTTCGAGTGGCAATCGCATGCCGTGAAGCCCTCCTCATGGATCTCCCCGGCCTCTTTGTCCGGCTCTGGCTCCGCGGCTGTCATCAGCGGAAGGGGAGCCCCGGCGGGTGGATTGGTGCTCAGGCGGTAGAAGACACGCGTGCCGGCCGGAGCGGGTGCGGTGTAATTCTGAGTGCTCCCGTTCCCGGTCTGGGTGCTCAACGTATTCCAAGTGCCGGAAGGATTGGTGGAGCTTTGCACGCGGTAAGTGAAGCCCGAGGTGCTCGGCCAAGAGAAGGCCAAGGGTCCGCTTGCCGGCGTGATCTGAGGAGCTTCCCACTCGAGCGGCGGCTGCACCTGCCAGCCGATATCGCTCAAGGCGGCGATATCGAGATCGGTGAAGACCTTCATGAAGGGGCCCGCATTGCACATCGACGGGTCCATGAGCGCGATCTGCGAATAACCGTGTGCCGTGTTGAAGGAGCCGAACGCCTTGCTGAGGATGTTCAAAGCATTGTCCGGATCGTGGCCGTCCGGCCCCGTGCACTCCTGGTCATCCCGCCAGTGTCCGGTCCCGCTGAGTGGCACATTGCCTCCGAATACCGCGACCGATCTGGATCCGGTGAACTGCCCGCTGGAGATCTTGTTTGTCCATGACGGGCAGGTTCCGATGCCGAGCAGATGGCCCAGCTCGTGAAGCGCGATGCTCACGAAGGGAATGGTACCCTCTTCCGCGAAATCCGTGGAGAAGCTCCAGGTCGCCCCGGTTTCGAACGCGATCGAGCCTCCCCAAGGAGCGAAATCAGTACGCAGCGTGGACGTGCCGGTTGCCCCCGTCTGCCCCCGCCCGAGTACCCGGAGACCCCACTCCCCGCCACTTGATGAAAAGCCTCCGAAACCTCCTTGTCCCATCGGGCCTCCAAGAGCCCGGCCTCCGGCATAGACAATGATCGTGTCCGCCGGCACCACGAGGTTCGGAATGCTGACCTCCAACCCGGTGGAGGGATCCTTTGGCTTGGCCGTCCAGGAGCCACCGCCATCCGTGGCCGCATTGATGGACAGCAACGGATCATGAATCATCGCCTCGAAATAGTCCGCCACCTTGCGCAAGGCTTCCTTCGAACCTGGCTGGTTGAAGAAACCGTTGGTATCGTAGTCGTAGCGGAGCTCGATCTTGATGGCATGGGCGGGCGCGGCGCAGGCAAGCAGGCCGCCGAGCGCAAGGGCGTGGAGTTTCATGGGAGGTGCAAGGGTGATGATCCCCTTATTCCAGCCACAAATTTACTATTTAGAAAACTTGAAACTTCAGATTCGCAAAAATTGCAGGGTTGAGGATCAGCGGGTTGGGACCCCGATTCGGATTTTTTGTGAAAATTCGGGGTCATCGTGGGCTTCGAGCGCACGGTCGTTCACGTGCCCCCGTTCCCTGAGAACTTTCAGCGGTACGCTCTTTGCGGCGAAGAGGTTCCGGTCGCGGAACATTTCGTCCAATTTGCCATTCAGCAGCAGCCTCCAGTCGGGCGGAGTCTTTTTCACGGCCTCGACCTGCGAGCTGACCGCGGTCGTGCAGTTCGCGGTGATCACGTCGTAGAAGCGTGGTTTCTCACTTAGAGCCCGGATCTGCTGCACATACTCTATGAACCGTTTGCGCGCGCCGTCCGGCGTTGTTGCCAGCCGGTAGAGATAGGCATCCTCGTCCCTGCGGATATTTGTTCGCACCCGGACGAAATCCCTCTCGTCGCCGACCAGATAGGTTAGCTCGTAGAGTTTGTAGAGGCCGCCCAAGGCGGTGTAGACCTCGCCCTTTTCCCGCCGTGTCTCGATCGAGAAAGCGACGTGGCCCTCGTCGCCGAAGTCGAAGCTGAAGATCGGATGGGCAATCCACTCGGAGCCCCAATAGTTGAGGATCAGGTCGATTGCCTGGAGCTTCGAGAGATGCACGGTTCGTGTTTCCCAGCGCTCGGTGAAGCTGCCGTCGAGCGCGTAGTCGAAATTGCGGAAGTTGGTGAAGGTCACGGTATCTCCTTCCACCTTGGCGTTAGCGCTGCGGGCATACTCCGGAGCCCAATCGCGATCATTGGAAGGCCGCTTGCAAAGCCAAGGGACGATCACGATCGCCATTGCCCCGGCGAAGACGAGCCCGCGGCGGGATTTCGTCTTCCCCCGGAAGAGCATGATAGCGGACAGCAACAACCAGAGGATTCCCAGCGCGAGATTTCCCGCTCCCGGAAGAGGCCCGTCGAAGTACACCGCACCGAAGGTCCATAGCACCATGATCAAGCCAAGGCCGCGCAGGATCCAGCGACCGCAGGTCCTTGTCTTTCCACGTGCGGGCCGGCCTACGGGGCCGGGGCGATCGCCGGCGGGTGGGGAGGGCGTTTCCATTGCATCAAGACATTCGCGGCCAAGATCAAGGAGCCTCCGGAGACGAGGGAAAAGGTCAAGGATTCGTTGGGATAGGGATATCCGACCAATCGGCCGAGCATCACCGGCAGGAACATGACGAATCCCGCGGTGAAGACCGGTTCGATGGTGTAGATCAGGCCCGCCTCCGTGGCGGAAACCCGGGGCTGCCAGCAGTTCATCAGCCCGTAGGCTCCGACGGAGCAGAGTAACGCCAGAGCGGAGATCAACAGGAAGGCCGGCCATGAAGCGCCCGCCGCAACCATCGTCGCGGAGGAAGGGGCGAGCAGCCAGCTTGCCGGCAGGAAGAGGATCGTGATCCACGCGCACATCGCGAAGGTGACGACCAGCCCGCGGTTTCCCTCGTACTTCGGGTTCTCCAGCGTGAGGATCTGGAAGGTGAAGATGAAGGCGGCCGCGAGCGTGGCGAGTTCGCCTTCGCCGATCTTGAGGGTGCCCGGTCTCACCCCCGACAGGATCGCCCCGCCCACGAGCACCATTGCCGTTGCCAGCAAGGTGCGGATGGAAGGTGCGCTGCGGGTCTTCAAGCAGGCGATCAGGGGCAGGATCACACAGTAAGCCTGCGTGAGGAAGGCCGAGGTCGAGGCCTCCGTTTTGGTAAGCCCCCAAGCTTGGAGAGCCATCCCGAGTCCGCCCCACAACGCCAGCCATGCACCCTGGGCGATCTCCTTGCCCGTCGGTCGCCGGTGCATGAGGAAGGGTGCCATCATCAAAGCCGCCAAGCCGAAGCGTGCCATCTGCAACCACGCCGCGAGGAATGCCTTTGAAAGGTCCCCCAGTCGTGCCGACTGCTCGAAGTCGAGTGCTTTCACGATGGGAAAGCTCAGACCCCACAAGGCGCAGGCAACGATGAGGAAAACGACGGGCATGGTGGCGCTTGATCGCGAGCCTCTCTCGCCCCTCCGGCGATGGGAAGTCCGGACATGCAGCGGGTGATCGACCGCGATTTCCGTTTTGACTCGATCCAAACCGCGTCTACCGGTGCGATATGGCTACCACTACCCCTGTAACTCGAAATTCGTTCAGCATCCCCTCGCTGATTTCCATCGTCGCGGCCATCGGTGCCTTCATGACCGGTAGCGCGATATTGACCATGGTCCTCGCCGTCGTGGCGATCCTCTTCGGCATTCTCGGAGTTGTCATCTCGCTTTCGCCCGTGAAGCGGGGCGGCGTCGCGAGCACCTTCGGCATCCTCGCCGGCGGGGTGGGGATCATTGCCGCGATCGTGAGGGCCATCATGTGGATGGCGGGTTGAGACCGCGCGTTCGCGATCCATTCACAGGGCGGGCGATTCCATCAGGAAATAGAGCCCTTCGTCCGCCTCACCTTCTCCGATCACGGTCCATCCCTGTCTTCGGTAAAAGGCGAGCGCAGCGGCATTCTCCGCCACGCACTTCAGCCTGAAGGGGCCCGAATGTCGTCGTGAAAGGTCTTCTAGAAGCGCAGGTCCGACGCCCCGGCCGCGGTGGCCATCGGCAACGAAGAGATGGTGGACGAATTTCTCCGGCTCCCAGACGGAGATGAATCCGGCGATGACGCCGCCGGGATTTTCCGCCACATGAATGGCCTCGCCTTCGGTCGCGCTTGCGAAGTCTTCCAAGCGGAACGATCCGGGGTCCTGCCACGTGAAAGTCGTCCTGCGCACCTGCAGGAAGATCTGCGCGAGCGCGGGGTGGTCGGCGGGAGAAGCGGGACGGACTGTCATGCGGCTAGCTCCGCCAGCGCTTCGTGAGTTCGCCGTAGGCATCGATCCGGCGGTCGCGGAAGAATGGCCAGATGCGCCGGAAATCCTCCACCGTGCCAAGGTCGAGGTCGTGATACAGGATCTCTTCCTTGTCCGTGGATGCCTTGGCGACGAGTTCGCCATAGGGATTCGCGACGAAAGAACGACCCCAGAACTCGGTGTTCCCTTCCGTCCCGGTGCGGTTGACCGCCGCAAGATAACACCCGTTCGCGACCGCGTGGCCGCGTTGCACGGTCTCCCACGCGCAGTGCTGGGCATCGCCGAGCGTCGGCTTTTCCTCGGGCAGCCATCCGATCGCCGTGGGATAGACCAGCAGCTGCGCGCCGCCCAGCGCCATCAGCCGCGCTGCCTCGGGATACCACTGGTCCCAGCAGATCAGCACGCCAATCTTGCCGAAGCGGGTGTTCCATACCGGCCAACCGGTGTCGCCTGGAGTAAAGTAGAATTTCTCCTCGAAGGCCGGGTCCTGCGGGATGTGGCTCTTGCGGTAGAGGCCCATCAGGGAGCCGTCCGCATCGTGGATCGAGGCGGTGTTGTGATAGAGCCCCGCGCCGCGATGCTCGAAAAGCGAGGACACCAGCACGATCCCCAGCTCCCTCGCGATTTGCCCCAGCCGGTCCGTGACCGGTCCTGGCAATGGGTCCGCGAGATCGAAGAATGCCGGATCCTCGATCGTGCAGAAATACGGCGTGAGGAAGAGTTCCTGGGTCACTATGATGTTCGCCCCGCCATTTGCGGCCTCGCGGATCAAGGCTTCATGGCGGTCGAAGGATTCCGCCTTTGTGGCGAAGCCTTTGGACTGGAGCAGGGCGAGGCGCGGCATGCCGGTAAGGAAAATCAGGAGTCCGCTCCGGGCAAGGCAGGAAGCAGTGGCACCGTCGCGGAAGCGGCGTATCGTGCCGGAATGAATGCAATTTCCTCAGGACTTGCCGTGCTCGCGGGGCTGCTTGCGGCCGCCTGCGGGGAGGACGCGAAGGCACCGATGGACACCTCCGCGGCCCGCGAGAGGATGGTGACCGAGCAGATCGAGCGGAGGAGCGTTACGGATGCCCGCTTGCTGGCGGTCATGCGGGCCGTGCCGCGTCATGAATTCATGCCGCCCGACACCCGTGAGATGGCCTATGACGATCGTGCCGTTCCCATCGGTCACGGTCAGACGATTTCCCAGCCGTACATCGTGGCTTTCATGACCCAATCGCTCGCCCTGAAACCGCAAGACCGCGTCCTGGAAGTCGGCACGGGCTCGGGTTACCAAGCGGCGGTGCTCGCCGGTCTGGTGAAAGAGGTCTATACGATCGAAATCGTGGAAGCGCTTGGCGAGCAAGCTGCGGAAACCTTGACGCGACTCGACTACAAGACCGTGAAAACGCGCATTGGCGATGGCTACCGCGGCTGGCCGGAGGCGGCACCCTTCGATGCGATCATCGTCACTTGCGCGCCG
>CAMLOZ010000194.1 GCA_946481625.1 uncultured Haloferula sp.
GCTCGTGCTGGTCAGCATGACCAAGCCAAGCACGACCAAGGCGGCGACGGCGGTACAAAGAATGATGGAAGCGCTGCGTTGCATGGAGGGGGGTTCCAGGTAGAGGAGAATATCAGGGGACGACGAGTTGCATTCCCACCCTCAGCTTCTTGGGATCGGAGATGCGGTTGGCTTTCATGATCGCTGCCGGCGTTGTCTTGTGGACACTCGCGATCTTCCAGAAGGTGTCTCCCGGCTTGACCGTGTATTTCGCGGCGGCGCGGGCGGGCGTTTGATCGGCAGCGGTGGTCGTCGCCGGGGCCGCCCGGGCCTCGTCGACCGCCGGAAGGGTAATGTTAGGCTTCACCTTCACCGGCTGCGAGGCGGCGGTGGTCGGTACCATCGGCGGCGCGTTGCGGAGGGGATCCGCTGCAGCGGCTTCGATTTCGTGAACGGCGCTACCATCGCCGAGCCGGCGCAGGTCGTCCGGCTCGACCGCGACGATCGTGCGCTCCGGCAGGCGCAGGATGCGGCTCGCGCGCAGCTCGATATTGTCGTTCGCCTTGCGGAGATCTTCTTCCTTCACCCCGTTCGCGGCAGCGATGGTCGCGTAGGTGTCTCCCGCGCGCACGATGTGGATGCCATCGTCTTCCGATACCTGGGGCAGCGGGGTGGCGGCATCGGGCAAGTCCTTGGTCGGTTGGATCTCGGCCTTCGCCGCGAGCGCGACTGCCTCCTGCTGCGGTTCCTCGAACCAATGGCTGTGCGCGAAGATCCCGGCGATGGCGACCACGTGAATCACGAGGATCACCACCAAGGCGCGGGCGATCCCGAGATTCGGCACGTCGCCCTCGACTTCCGGCACCGGAGCGGCAGCGGTCGAAGCACGGTGCCTCTTGCTACGGACGACATTCGCGAAGTAGGTGCGGAAGGCGCCCTTCTTCACCGGGCGGCGCTTGACGGTCAGACTGGACAATTTCATGGGTGCGAATCAGCGAAGGTTGAGAACAAGTTCACGAAAGACATCCCCGCGCTGCTCATAGCCGGAGAATTGATCGAATGAGGAGGTACCCGGTGAAAGCAGGACGGTGCTGCCGCGGGGGGCCAGGCGGCGCGCTGCGGCTACGGCCTCCGCGAGCGTGACCGCACGTTCTACCGGCACGGCGGTTGAGAAGATCGCGGCCAGCGGCTCGCCGATCTGGCCATAGGTCACGGCCGCCACGGCCTTCTTCAGCAGCAGCGGCACGACCGGCGCGTAGTCGAGGCCCTTCTCCTTGCCGCCCGCGATCAGGACGACCGGCCGCGTTTGCGAACGCAGCGCGCTTTCAAGAGCGTGCAGGTTGGTGGCTTTGGAATCGTTGAGGTACTCGACACCGTCGAGCGTCCGCACCAATTCGCAACGGTGGAGCGGCGGGGCATACCCGTTCAGGGCCTCGCGCGCGGCATCAAGCGGAATGCCAAGGGCCTCGCAGGCGGCAATCGCCGCCATCGCGTTCTCCGCGTTGTGCAGGCCGCGCATGCGGGTGGTCGATTCGAGATCGAAGACCGGCTCGCCCTTGCGCAGGAGCTGGCGCCCGTCGGAGAACCAGTCCGCGGAGGCATCCTCGGTCGAGAAGGTGACCACCTTCGGCTTGATCGGCGGGAGATTCTCGCCGCTGCGGATGATCGCGGTGTCGGCCTCCGTCTGGTTTTCGAAGATCCGGAACTTCGCGTCGAAGTAGGACTGCACCGTCGGGTAGCGGTCCATGTGATCGGGCGCGAAGTTGAGCCAGATCGAGACATCCGGGCGCAGCGTGCGGATCGTTTCGAGCTGGAAGGAGCTGAGTTCCAGCGCGACCGCCGTGGGCACGGGCTCGCGCAGCACCACCTCGCTCAGCGGCGTGCCGTAGTTGCCGCAGGGCATGGAATCGTAGCCTCCGGCGCGCAGGATACGGTCCACCAGTTCGGTGGTCGTCGTCTTGCCGTTCGTGCCGGTGATGCCGACGATACGACCGGTATAGTAGCGGGCGGCGAATTCGGTTTCGCCGATCATCTCGCCGGCGGATTCCGAGTAGGCGGCCACGAGCGGACCGAAGGTGTCGATGCCCGGACTCACAACCAGCAGGTCGCATGTGGTCGCATGCCCCGTCTCCTCGGTCACTGCGGGACAGAGGCCGACGCCTTGCGGCATGCCATCGATTGAAGGGGCCGCGTCGTGGACGCGCACGGTAGCGCCCTCGCGCAGGGCGAGCGCCGCGGCGGCACGGCCGCTGCGGCCGGCACCCAGGATGACAACGGCTTTTCCTTTGAGGGACATCAGACGATCTTGAGAAGGGCGAGGCCGAACAACGCGAGCATGATGGACATGATCCAGAAGCGGATGATCACCTGGCTCTCGTGCCAGCCGCGGAGTTCGAAATGGTGGTGGATCGGCGCCATCGCGAAGATGCGCTTCTTGCGGAGCTTGAAGCTGCCCACCTGCAGCATCACCGACATCGCCTCCATCACGAAAACGCCGCCGATGATGACCAGTAGCAACTCCTGCTTCACGCAGATGGCCGCGGTGCCGAGCGCGCCACCGATCGCGAGCGAGCCGGTATCACCCATGAAGACCTTCGCGGGATGGCAGTTGAACCACAGGAAGCCGAAGCCCGCCCCCGCCAGCGAAAGCAGGAGCACCGCCAACTCCCCGACATAGCGGTTGTAGGGGATCACAAGGTAGTCGGTGGCCATGTAGAAGTGTCCGGCAAGGTAAGCGAGGATGCCGTACGCCAGCGCGACCGTGATGGTGCAGCCGGTCGCCAGCCCGTCCAGCCCGTCGGTCAGGTTCACGGCATTCGAGCAGCCGATGATCACCGCGGCGAAGAAAGGGATGATCAGGATGCCGAGATCGGGAAGCCCCTCCTTGAACAAGGGGAAACAGACCTGACCGATGCCAATGGGATTCTCGCCGAGGCGGAAACCCGCGATCCCCTTCTGCAGCTCCTCGGGGGTCGCGCCGAAGCCGGAAATCTCCTTCTTGAAGAAGATGAAACTGGCCGCCACCACCGCCACCACGAGCTGCCAGAAGAGCTTGGTGCGCGCGCTCACGCCGTCCGATTTCTTCTGCTTCACCTTCTTGTAGTCGTCGCAGAAGCCCAGCAGGCCGAGCGCCGCCATGGTGCAGGAGCAGACCGCGACAAAGGGATTGAGCGGACGCGCGCAGACGAAGACCGCGATCAGGACGGAGCCTAGGATCAGCACCCCGCCCATCGTCGGCGTGCCGACCTTCCCGCCGTGAAGCTCGGCAAGCTTGTGGACTTCGTCCGCCGTACGGATCGGCTGGCCGACCTTCAGCGAGATCAGGCGGCGGATCACGCGCGGCCCGGCGATGATGCTGATCACGAAGGCAAGCAGGCATCCCACCGCCGCGCGGAAAGTGATGTAGCCGAGCAGGTTCAAGAACGAGAAGGTGTGCGCCCATTCCTTTACGCCTCGCGCAATTTCGGCATCGAGAGCCGCCTTCCACCATTCGTAGATCGCGTAGAGCATGAAATTAGTCTCGGGAGGGGAATGCCTGGTTCATCACGCGCTCGATCGCCGCGCTACGGCTGGCTTTGAAAAGAACGACGTCGCCGGGCTTGGCGTGGCCCGCGAGCCATGCGGCGGCGGCTTCACCATCGGGAAAATGTTCCGCGCTGCCCGCGCCTTCCGCGATGCCCTGCGAGCCCTCGCCGACGGCGACCACCTGCAGGCCGCGCTCGGCGGCAAGGCGGCCGACACGCAAGTGAGCCTCCGGCGCGTGGGGGCCGAGCTCGCCCATGCGGCCCAGCACGGCGATTCGCCGGCCGCTCGACCCGCTCAAAGGAGTGTCCGCCAGCGTGTCGATCGCCGCGGCCATCGACTCCGGATTGGCATTGTAGGTGTCGTCGAAGATCGTGATGCCGCCCGAAACGAAGCGCCGCAGCCGGCCGCTCGTGAGCACGGTGGACGACAGGCCCGCGGCAATCTCTTCCGGCGACATCCCCAGGAACCATCCGGTCCCGGCCGCAAGCAAGGCATTCGTGACCATGTGCTTGCCGGTCACCGGCAGGTCCACCTTCGCGGCGGGCTGGCCTTCGATCACCAGCGTGAAGCGGCTGCGCCCGTCTTCCTGGTACAAGTCCTCGGCGCGGATCACCCCGCGTCCGTTTCCAACCGCAATCACGCGCGCCTTGGTACGACGTTTGAAGTAGTCGTGGAAGTCGCAGCCCGCGGGAATGAAGAGCGCGCCGTCCTCCGGCAGGCAACGGGCAAGCGAACCCTTCTCCTCCGCGATCGACTCGCGGCTGCCCATGTACTCGATGTGGGCGGTGCCGATGTTCGTGATGATGCCGATCCGGGGGCGTGCGATCTCGCACAAGGGCGCGATCTCTCCGGGATGATTCATCCCCATCTCGAAGACCGCGGCGGTGTGGCTCGCCTCCAGCGACAACACGCTGAGGGGCACGCCGATGTGGTTGTTCAGGTTGCCTCGCGTCGCGCAGACCTCGAAGGCCCGGCCCAGCACGGCGGCGGTGAAGTCCTTGGTGCTCGTCTTGCCGTTCGAGCCGGTGATGCCGATCACCGGAATCTCCAGTTGGCGGCGATACCATGCGGCGAAACGCTGCAGGGCGGTGAGGCTGTCGGCCACGAGGACGACGGCGGCATCCTCCGGCGCATCCCCTTCCCAGCGCTCGACCACCACGACGGAAGCACCCGCATCGATGGCTTTGCGGGAGAAGTCGTTCGCATCGAAACGCTCGCCACGCAGGGCGAAAAAGGCGGAGCCGGCGGGAATCGTCCGGGTGTCGGTCGAGACCGCGGTCGCAAGCACGTTCCCGCGCCCGGCGACGAGTTCGCCTCCGGCGTGACGGGCAAGGGTGCTGGCGTCGATGGGAATCATCGTTTGCGAGGCGGTTCTTCCGGGCGCTCGGCCAAGGCGCGGCGCGCTTCGCGGCGGTCGTCGAAGTCGATGGTGCGGTCGGCGAATTGCTGGTAGGGTTCGTGGCCCTTGCCCGCGATCAGGATGATATCGCCCTTGCTCGCGGCATGGATCGCGATGCGGATCGCTTCGGCCCGATCGACGACCGGACGGTAACGGCTTCCACCCATGCCGGCCTCGATCTGACGGATGATCTCCTCGGGGTCTTCGCTGCGGGGGTTGTCGGAGGTGACGATGCAGGCGTCGCTATAGGTCGCCGCGGCCTTGCCCATCAGCGGGCGCTTGCCCTTGTCACGGTCGCCGCCGCAACCGAAAACGGTAATGAGGCGCTCTGGGTTGAGTTCCTTCAGCGTGCGGCAGGCGTTCTCCAGTGCATCCGGCGTGTGGGCATAGTCCACGAAGACGCTCACACCGTCGCGGGTGCCGCAGTGTTCCATGCGCCCGGGCACCTGCGGGGCATCCGCCATGGCGGCCACCGCTTCGCGCAGCGGGATTTTCACGGCGCTGGCGGCGGCAAGCGCGGCAAGTGTGTTGTAAACATTGAAGCGGCCGATCAGCGGCGAGCGCACCAGGTAGGACTTTCCCTTCGCTGTCAGCTCGAACTCCATGCCGCGGGCGCTCTGCTTGAAGTTGTTCGCGCGGAAATCGCAGTGCACGTTGAAGCCGTAGCGGATCAGCGGCAGCTTCTCGCCGAGCAACGCGACCAGCTTCTCACCGTGGCCGTCGTCCGTGTTGATCACCGCCACCGGCTTCTTGCCGAGCGGCTCGGCGGCCAGCGATTCGAACCACGAGAACTTCGTCGCCGCATACGCTTCCAGCGTGCCGTGGTAGTCCAGGTGATCCTGCGTGAGATTGCTGAAGATCGCCGCATCGAAGGCGATGCCGTGGATGCGCAACTGGTCGATCCCGTGCGAGGAGACTTCCATCGCGGCCCCGCGGCAGCCGTGGTCCACCATCCTCGCGAGGATGGTGTTGAGTTCTACCGGACCGGGCGTGGTGAAATTCGCGGGCTCGGACCCCTCGCCGTCATCGACCAGCACGGTGCCGAGCAAACCCGCCCGGTGCCACGTCCGCTTCATCAGGTGATGCACGAGGAAAGCCGTGGTCGTCTTGCCGTTCGTGCCGGTCACGCCGACCAGCTTGAGCTTCTTCGAAGGCTCGCCGCTCAAGGCGCAGGCCGCCACCGCAAGCGCATGCCGGGTATCGCTGACGTGGATATAGGGAACGTTCTCGGGGTGACCCGTTTCCGCAGCGGTATCGGCAATGATCGCGGCGGCACCTTTCTCCAGAGCCATAGGGATGAACATCCGCCCGTCGCGGCTCTCGCCGCGCACGGCGACGAACACGATGCCCGGTCCCGCCATCCGAGAATCGGAGGTGACGGCGTTGATCTCGACGTCGAGCGGACCCGTGGCAAGCGGGCGGTCAAGTAAGGCGATGAGGTCGCGTAAAATCACTGGTCTTGGGTTCCGGCAAGCTTGTCTTTCCCTTCGCTCACCGGTTCGGTGGGCGTGAGATTCATGTGGGCCGCCACGCGGCGGCCGATATTCGCAAAGATCGGGGCGGCCACGGTCCCGCCGTAAGGAAGTTTGCCCTCCACCTTCGGGTCGTCGATCACCACCACGCACACGAAGGCGGGATCCTCCGCAGGCAGCATCCCGGCGAAGGAAGCGACGTAGTTGTGCATCTGGTACTTCCCGTCCTTGATCCGCCGGGCGGTGCCGGTCTTGCCGCAGACGAGGTAGCCGGCCACCCGCGCGAGCTTGGCGGTGCCGCCTTCGTTCGTGACCTTCTCCAGCGCCTTGCGCATCGCCTTCGCCGTTTCAGGGCGGAGGACGGTGTGCACCGTTTCGGGCTCGTACTTCTGCACCACCGTGCCGTCGTTCGCGATGATCGAACGCACGATCCTCGGCTTGCGCAGCTTGCCGTCGCCCGCCACCACGCTGTAGGCGCAGGCCACT
>CAMLOZ010000195.1 GCA_946481625.1 uncultured Haloferula sp.
GGCTCTCTACAAGTATCCGCAGGGAAAGTTCCCGTATACCGAGATCCGGGAGAAGAATGCCGAGCTGGGCCGCGAGGGGCCGGAACTGGAGCTGGCCGATATGGGGATGTTCGACGAGGGGCGCTACTTCGACGTGCTCCAGGAAGTGGCCAAGCGCTCGCCGGAGGACCTGTTGTGGCGGATCACCGTGACGAACCGGGGACCCGATGCGGCGCCGATCCACGTGCTCCCGACCTTGTGGTTCCGGAATGTCTGGAAGTGGGGGAGCGAACGGGAAACGCCCCTGCGCAAACCTTCAATCGCATTACATGGAGATCACCTTTTCGCATCGCATGAGACCTTCGGCGATTTTCTCTTCTATGCGGACTCGCCGGATGCGGAGGAAGAGCCGGAGTGGCTCTTCACTGAGAACGAAACGGACTACCCGGCCATCTACGGGATCGGCGGGCCGACCGAATATGTGAAGGACGCCTTCCACAAGCTGCTCATCCAAGGGAAGAAGGAAGCGGTATCCCCGCTCCCGATGGGCACGAAGGCGGCGGCGCACATGAAACTCATGGTGCCCGCGGGCGGCACCGTCACGATCCGCTGCCGCTTGCACTCGACGACCTCGTCGAACGAGATCACCGGCCTCGCGAAGTTCGAGGAGACTCTCGCGGAGCGAATCGCCGAGTGCGACGAGTTCTATCGCGAGGTCATCACCCCGGGCCTCTCGCAGGAGGAATACCTGATCTGCCGGCAAGGCTATGCGGGGCTGTTGTGGACGAAGCAATTCTACCACTATGTGATCGAAGACTGGCTGAAGGGGGACGCCGACGGGCCGCCGCCGCCGGCGTCGCGCCTCACCGGGCGAAATTCCGACTGGAGCCATTTCTTCGCCCGCGACGTGCTCTCGATGCCGGACAAGTGGGAGTATCCCTGGTTCGCCGCCTGGGACTCGGCCTTCCACATGATCCCCTTCGCGGCGGTGGATCCGGACTTCGCGAAGGACCAGCTCCTCCTGCTGCTGCGGGAATGGTACATGCACCCGAACGGACAGCTCCCGGCCTACGAGTGGAACTTCTCCGACGTGAACCCGCCGGTCCATGCCTGGGCGGTGTGGCGGGTGTACAAGATCGCCGATCCGAAAGGCCGGCGCGACCTGTTGTTCCTGGAGCGGGCCTTCCAGAAGCTGCTGCTGAACTTCACCTGGTGGGTCAACCGCAAGGACGTCGAGGGTCGGCATGTCTTCGGCGGCGGGTTCCTCGGGCTGGATAACATCGGGGTCTTCGATCGCTCGCACGCCCTGCCTGACGGCGGCAAGCTGCACCAGGCGGATGGCACGGCATGGATGGCTTCCTACTGTCTGCTGATGCTGGCGATGGCGCTGGAGCTCGCCAGCGAAAAGCCCGCCTACGAGGACATCGCCTCGAAGTTCTTCGAACACTTCGTGAGCATCACGGATGCGATCAACTCGCTCGGCGGCACGGGGCTGTGGGACAACCAGGACGGCTTCTACTACGACCAGCTCATCGTCAACCACGACGACCCGATCCCGCTGCGGATCCGCTCGCTGGTCGGCCTGCTGCCGATGTGCGCGGTGACGGTGCTCAAGCAAACCACGATCGAGTCACTCTCCGGCTTCCGCAAGCGCATGGACTGGTTCCTGAGCAGCCGGCCGGACCTGCTGAAATACATCAATGTGCGGCGTAACACCGGCGACAAGAAGTCCGCGTTGTGCCTGCTGGCGATCCCGTCGGAGCTGCAGCTCCGCCAAACGCTTGCGCGGATGTTCGACCCGGAGGAGTTCTTGTCGCAATATGGCATCCGTTCGCTGAGCAAAGCACACGAGAAGAAGCCCTTCGTCTTCGAGCATGGAGGGGTGCGCAACGAGGTGAGGTACACGCCAGGGGAATCGAACACGGACATGTTCGGCGGGAACTCGAACTGGCGAGGGCCGATCTGGTTCCCGACGAACTTCCTGATCGTCGAGGCGCTGGAGCGCTACCACCACTTCTACGGCGACAGCTTCAAGATCGAGTATCCGACCGGCTCCGGCGTGGAGAAAACGCTCAAGGAAGTGGCGATCGACATCTGCGACCGCTTGATCTCGCTGTTCTGTCCCTGCGAGACGGGCTACCGGCCCTGCTTCGGCCCGGCGGAGCAGGCGAAGCGCTACAGCGACGTCGAGCACTGGCAGAACCTCCTGCTCTTCCACGAGTACTTCCACTCGGAGACCGGGGAGGGCTTGGGGGCATCGCACCAGACGGGGTGGACGTCATTGGTGGTGAGGCTGGTGAGGGACCGGAGGGAGAAGCTTTGTCAGAAGGCGATGTGAAGGCAATGTAGCTTTCGCGCCGGGTTGCTAGGGCCCCGGCGCCTCGTCCTTGTGGTCGGGCACGTAGATCACCTCGCCGGATTTCAGGCGATACGCAGTGCCGAGGCGCTGTCCATCGCCGCCGAGGGTACGTTCGCTCGGGCGGTAGCGCTGGAGCTCGGTGCCTTGTTCGGTCACCACTTCCATCCCGGGTTCGCCGCTGCTCCTGGCAATCGCGGCATCCTGTTTCTTCACCAGGTTGCCGTAGCTGACGATCGCCAGCAGCAAGGCCACCGCGAAGGCGATCCAGACATCGAAAAGATTCAGCAATCCCGCGGCCGGATCTTCATCCGCCTCACGGTGCCATCGGCGTGATTTTCTCCTCATCGCGGCGCGTCGGGATGGATTGAGAGAACGTGCTCCAGATCGCTCATGTCCTGATCGTACCAATTCCGGCGCACGGTGTTCATGGTGTAGGCGACGCAGCCGATGAGCACGCCGATGACGGTGGCGGTGAACGCGACCACCAGGTTGCCCGAAAGCAGCCTCATATCGCCGGAGGCCAACCCGGTGAGCGCCGGACCCAAGGGAATCAGCGTGCCCATGAGGCCGAGCATGGGGGCGATGCGCGTGATCCACGTGAGCTTCGAGAGCCCGGCGGCGAGCGACATTTCGAGGTCCGCCACCGTCTTGTGATGCTGGTCCGGCTGAACTGCATCGGCTTTCGCGAAGCGGGCCGGCAGCCCGTGGGGGCATTCCCGCAGATGACGCACCGCATCATGGTGGTTTTTCCGCGCCAAGGCAAAGGCCCGGCGCACGGACCGGCGTGTGAATGCCTCGCGCACCATGCCGCCGGTGAGCAGCAAGGTCCACGCGCCCAGACCGAGCAGTCCCACCAGCGTGGGGATCAGCAGGGCATTCGAGATCTGATAGAGCGAGTTCTGGAGCGTATCCATCATGGCATTCCTGATTTGAAAACGAAGCCCCCGGCAAGCAGCAGGAGGAAGACGGCGAGCATGGCGCACTCCCACAAGGGGCCATGCTCGGGCGCGGCAAGCGGTGCAGCCGGAGATTGCGGGACCTCCTCCAGTTTCTGCCCGGCCACCTTCTCCGCGCCACCGGCAGCGGAAGTCTCGGCGGCCTTCTCTTTCAAGGCGGCGGCGAGTCCGGCACTGGCGGGATCGCCGGTCGAGACGAGCGTCTGGGTGGTGAAATCGCGCAGCTTGTCGTTCCCGCCGCCAACCAGGCCGCCGGATTCACCATGCTTCGCGACGGACTCGGCATAGACGCGCGAGAGTTCGGCGATCTGAACCGCAGTCGCATCCCAGAGTCCCTTGCGGGCGGACTCCAGCAGGGTGGCGGCGATTTCCTGCAAGGCATGGGGCGAGACTTCCTCGAAGAATTCGCTCATGGCGAGCTGCTCGCGGTCCCGGATGTAGGTTTCGTAAATGTCGTTCCACGTGCCCTGGCTCACGCTTTCGGGCCGGGTGACGGACCACCCGAAGGTGTTCTTCACCATCTCCGCGATGTGGCCCGCACCGGCATAGCCGTTGCCTTTCATACCCTCGATCCATTTGCGGTTCAGGAGTTCGGAGCGGAAGTTGGCCGCCAGCACTTCCTCGAAATCGCGGATGCGGGCACCGCCCGGGTCGCGCACGTCGGCGATGAAGGCGGCAGGAGACTTTCCCGTGACCTTCTTCACGGCCATGCTCAGACCGCCGAGGTATTCGTAGGCATGATGGTTGGAAAGCTGGCTGGTCATGTTCGAGGCCCAGACCCGCAGGACGGTGTCGGTGCCTTGCAGGGCCTCTTCATACAAGCCGCCCACCTGTTTGCCCCAGGTGTCGCCGCTGTAAACGTAGCTCATGTTGTCCATGTACACGCTGCTGACCTCGTCGTCGTTATCCCATACCCCGGAACGCGGGATCAGGTAGAGGATGTTGGTGCCGCTGACATTTCCCGGCTTGGTGCCGAAGATTCGCGCCACGGAATACTTTCCCGCGTCGTCCGCGGAGAAGCCTTTCACCTCCAGTCGGGAACGCATCGCCACGGAGTGATCGCGCACCGGATTCACCGCCTCGTCCGCCGCGGCGGCGAGTCGCACGGCCTTGTCGAGCAGCTTGACCCGGGAAGGGAAGTTCTCCTTGTACATCCCGCCCATCGCGATGAAGACATCGACCCGCGGACGACCGAGTTCCTCCGATGGGATGAGTTCGACGTCGATGACGAGATTGCTGGAGTTCCACACCGGCCGCACGCCTAACAACCAGAGGATCTGCCCTTCCATCACGCCGAAGTCGCGCATGGTGTCCATGCCGTTGAGATCCATCCCGATCTTCTCGGGCTTCCGGGTACGGAGCAACTCGTTCACCAGTTGCTTCGCCACTTCCCATGCGGGCCGTGTCGGAAACTCCTCGGGATTGAGCGAGTAGAGATTGCGGCCCGTCGGAAGCGTCGCCGGATTGCGGATCGGATCGGGGCCGGGACCGGCTTCGAGATAACCGCCATCGAGCGCATGGAGCAGCCCGCGCGGCTCGACATCCGCGTCCATCAGCTTCGCCAGCATCCCGCGGGCGAACTCCACATCCTTCTGCAAACCGGCAGGAATCGGAACCTTCGGATCCGCCCGGTCTTCGAGACAGGCATGGAGGAAGACCGCCGCCTGTTCACGGAGTTCCTGGCGATGTTCGTTCGCATCGGCACCGGTTGCGGCCGCAAAACGGTTGAGGAAGCCGCTGCCGAGGATGGAGACAAGGTAAGGCACGCGGTCCGCCTCGACCGGAGGCCTGCCTAAGACGTGCAGCCGAACAGGCGTCTGCGATTCATAGAGCTCGTGAAGATGGGCATCGAGCTTGCGGATCCCTTCGTCATCGAAGGGCGCGCCGCTCTTCGACGGGTCCGCGATATCATCGAGATGCTCCGCCGCGGAAAGACGGGTGATGTTCTTGCGGAACTCCTCGCGAAGCAGGCCGTTTTCCAGCGTGTTGAACTTGTGGATCTCCTCGTGGATGTTCTGGAACTTGTCCCCGAGCCCCGCACCCACGGTCGGCGGCGGCAGGTGATCGGCGAGCACCGCGTACGAACGGCGGCGGGCAAGCGTCGATTCGCCGAGGTTGTCGGTGATCCAAAGATCGATCACCGGAAGCCTGCCGACGCAGATGTCGCTCCAGCAATCGGCGGACAGGCCGGTCTCCTTGCCCGGCAGCAACTCAAGCGAGCCGTGGGTGCCCCAGTGGACGATGGCGTCCGCCTTGAATTCACGGTCGAGCCACCAGTAGAAGGCGAGGTAGTTGTGCGGCGGCGGCACGTCGCGCGAGTGCAGCAGCTTGTCATCCTGTTTCTCCGCTCGCTCGGGCTGGGGCATGAGGACGACGTTCCCGAGCTTGATGCGGGGCAGCACGATGTGCGGCTCGCCGTTCCGAGTGACCACCATCAGGCGGCCGGGCGGCGGACCGTGCTTGTCGATCACCGCCTGGCGGTTGGCGGGGCTGAGTTCCTCCTCGAACCAGCGGATGTAGGTGGAAAGCGGGATCAACACCGGATCGCCTTCGTCCGCCTGCCGTTCGAGATCGCCCTGCGCCCAAGGTCCGAGATTGCGGCCACCGCCGCGGATGCGGGCGATCAAATCTTCCGCGGTGGCAGGACGATCAGCCACGGCATAACCGGCCTCTTCCATTTCGGGAAGGAAGCGGATCAGGCTTTCCGGGCCGTCGAGGAAAGCACCGGTCGGGCTGCCGCGCATGAAGTCATCCTGACCGAGGCTCTTGTTGTAGTAGATCAGCGCGATCTTCTTGTCCGCATTCGCCTTCGCATGCAGCGCGGCCCAGCGTGCGGCCCGGGCGGCAAAGGTTTCGACCCGCTCCGGAATCGGCTCGTGCAGACGGAAGCCCTGAATATTCGCTTTCAAACCACCCACCACGATCGGCTCGATGGTGCCCCAGGATTCCTGGAGCGACATGAACATGCCGATGTCCCGCGGCGACATCCCGGCCGGGTCCGCCTGCCACTCGGCCACGGTGGACCCGAGCATGGAGATCGGACGCAAGTAGGGCACATCGAGCTGCTTGAGGAAGGCATTGCTGTTCCAGGTCGAGCCATGCCGGTCCTCGATCAACACGTCCGGCTTGGCCGTCAGGATCAAGGAGCCGACCTTGTCCCCGTGATCGCCGAAGACGACGACGGGATTCAATCCGACCTTCTCGAGCGCCGCGATTTGTGCGTCGATCACCTTCAAGTCGCGGGTGATCCAGAACGACTGCTGGATGATCATCACCGCAGTGGACGCCCCCTCTTTCCAATGTCCCTTCGCGGTCTTGAAGGCGCGGTACTGTTCGAAGCTTTCGAAGGCATCCTCCTGCGCCGGATCGTAAAAGCCACATTCAGGGATCATCGCCGGCGGCTCGATCTCCTTCGTGCCGCCGAGGTATTTCGTCTGCAGATAAGTGATCATTCGCGGAATGTTCACCGGACCGTTCGGCCGCCAGTAGGAGACCACGGCATCGTCGCGCTTCAGTAAGCCCGCCTTCTCCAGATCG
>CAMLOZ010000196.1 GCA_946481625.1 uncultured Haloferula sp.
CCCTGTCGGCCAGCCCTTTCAGCGTTTCGCGGAGATGGCTGCACTCCGCGCGCGGCGCGGCACATTCGCAGGGATTCGTCAGGCCGAGCAAGCAACGCTGCGTGGCGGAAGCGGCAATCCGGTCGATCAAGTCCGGTGCGAACGAGATCCAGTTGCCGCTGGCGTCCTCGTCGAACTCGTTGAGGTGGCGCGCCACGGCTGCCGGCAAGCCCGCTGGCACACGGGTGTAGCCGTGCACCACGATCGACGGCGAGCCGGATGCCGCATCGGTCAACAACCAGCGGTGGAAATTCGATAGCTCGGTGGCCTGCATAATGGACCGAGCCTAGTCCCGGCCTCCCCGTTCTGGCTGCGCGTCCTATCCTGAATACGCCGCAGATTCTGTCACGCTGGCGGTCATCGGCACCCGCAAGGAATGCGCCGGATTTGAGAGCGGGTGCGTCGCGCGGGGCACGGGCGGCGGGTATCGTGGCAATGCTCGTAGGATCGCTGTTCCGCCAAATCTCCGACCGGCATCACCCGACCCCTTCAACTCCCGGCAAAGCAATGAACACCTCGGCAACCGAAAGCTCCACCACTCATGTCCGAATCCCCTGCGCGCGGACGACGATCCGCGGCGAACTCGCGATACCCGACGCCCCCAAAGGACTCGTCATCTTTTCCCACGCGACGCATGGCGGATGGATCAATTCCAGGAACTGGCCGATCGCCTGGAAGCTTCACCATAACGGCTATGCCACCCTGCTGCTCGATCTGCTCACGCCGGTGGAGGCCGGGCTCGAAACGGCCAAGGGTTTCCTTCACGTGGAGGTGCCTCTCCTCACCGAGCGACTGGAAGCCGCCACGCGCTGGGCATTGGAGCAGGAGCGCCTGAAAGGACTTCCCGTTGCCTACTTCGGGTCGGACGCGGGAGCGGCCGCGGCGATCGAAGTGGCCCGGCTCCTGCCTGCCACCCGGGCGGTGGTGTGCCGGGCGGCGCGGACGGACCTCGTCGGAGAGGCGGCGGCCCGACTCGAAACGCCGGTCCTTCTCATTGCCGCCGAGCATGATCGACGGAGCGTGCGGCGGAACCGCGAATTCATCGCCCGCGCGGGGGTCAATTGCCGAATGGAGATCGTGAAGGACGCCTCCCGTCGCTTCCCCGAGGAGGACGCGCTCTGCGAGGTCGCCCGGATCACGACCGACTGGATCGATTCCAAACTCCGGAGCAAGCGCTTGAGTCCGGAGGAGGCATGGCTCTATGCGTGAACGGGATCGCGGGGCTTCCAGCCGTATCGCCAGCCCGCCGGTGACAAGTCACCCCGGCGGGCTGTTTCATTCGGGGTTGGGGCTCCCTCGGATCTGCTGGTTGGTCCCGGAGCAGCCAATCAACCGCAACCGAGCGAAGCGAGATGGACCCACACTTTGAAATTCAGCGGATGGGTCAAATGGACGAGATGCACGCAGATGAAGAGATGGTGACCAGGATGGATGGGATGAATGGGATCATGATGGGAGTTGAAACCGGTTGCGGTTGGATCCATCAGCAAGGCTGAAGGAGAGCGTATCATGGGAGGCCGGCGCTTTGATCGGAGGATATGCACAGCTTTGGAAGGAGCATGACGAGACGCGCTTCATCTAACAGGACATGCTCGCGTCGTTCCTAACACGTCATCCATGAACGCAAACCAGATCGCATCCCTGAGCATACTTCTCCTCCCGGCCGCGCAAGTGGCCGCCGGCACCATCGTCACCCAGCCCGCCGCGCCTCCCGCGACCACCGCGTCCGGCTTCGACAACGCCCGGCGGCCGATCTCGAATCCCACCTTGTTCGATCTCGCGCTGCCCTCCACCAATGTCCACGCGATCGCGATGTATCACCGGCTGCCGGATTTCGTGAACACGACGGTCGGCCCGCTCCCGATGGGCGGTGACATCCAGGTCTATGCCCTGCAGTTCGAGGTCGCGCTCAACGAGCGCCTTTCGATCGTGGCCACCAAGGACGGCTACGTGGACATCAACCCTGACACCCGACCGCTCTGGTCCGACGAATCCGGATTCGCCAACATCGCGGCGGGCCTGAAGTATGCATTCATTTACGACCCGGCCAGTTCGACCGCGGTGAGCGGGACCATGACCTTCGAGTTTCCCACCGGGAACCACGACGTCTTCCAAGGGGAGGGCGACGGGGCGGCGAACCTGATCGTCTCCGGCCTGAAGCTATGGGACCGCTTCCAGCTTGCCGGCGGTGCGGGAGTTCATCTGCCCTTCGACGGTCAGATGGCGACGACCTCCTTCATGAGCGCGCACGCCAGCTACGAGACCTGCCGTTGGTTCATCCCGCTGGTCGAGGTCAACTGGCACCACGTGCTCGAGGCCGGCAACGGCCGCCCGAACTTTTTCAGCCAGGCCGGGGGCGGCGTCCCGGTGGTCGCGACGTTCGAAGGCGCGGACCTTCTCAACTTCGGTGCCTCCAACGCGTCGATGAACCGGGACTTCGTCACCGCCGCGATCGGCTTCCGCTCGCGGCTTACCGATCATGCCGATGCCGGTTTCGCCTACGAACTTCCCCTGACGGACAAGGAAGACGGCGTGATGGAGGACCGCCTGACCCTGGACCTCGTCCTGCGGTTCTAGGAGCGCCGCCTCACTTCGATGCCGCCTTGCGGACCGCCTCGGCCGAGAGCTTTGCATCCTGGCCGGGGTCGGTCCACTTGTGGCGCAGGATGCCGTCCGGACCGATCACGGCGATCAGATACGAGTGGGCGAAATCGACGCCGTTCGGCAAGCGGTCGTAACGAATGCCGAGCGCCACGGCGAGATCGAGCACGGCATCGTCGTCTCCCGTGAGCAATTCCCAGCGGGCATCGTCCACCTTGTGGCGGTCTCCGAGGGCCTTCATTTCGGGCACCCGGTCATTCTTCGGGTCCAGCGTGACAAAGGTGAAACGGCAGCGCGCGAGATCCCCGGCGGTCAGTTCTTTCTCGACCCGCTGCATGTCGGCAATGATCCGCGGACACACGCCCTTGCAGGTGGCGTAACCGAGCGCCACGATCCGGGTGATGCCGGCGGACTCCTTCCACACGACCTTTTTGCCCGCTTGATTGGTCCACGTGGCATCAAGCGCGTAGAGCGAGCCTTGGGGCAGGGCGGCATCCGCGGCGGGGGCCGGATGATCGCCGGCGCGAACCATCTCCGCGGCACCGAGCAGACAAAGGACGAGCAGGGTTTTCATGGCTCCGGTGCGTGTGTGAGGGGAAGATCCTTTGCCCCGCGGAAGCCGAGGCCGGCAAGGCAGAAGGATCCTTGCAAGGAAGAGCGGAAGGCAACGCGCATGAAGGCGGCGTACTCGACCGCCTGCTTGGGATCGGTGGCCGCGCCGCCGCAGAAGAGCCGGCCCTCGGGCGAGCCGTCCGAACGCGATTCACCGCCGCTCATCGAGGCGACGAAATCGCGCGTCCATTCCCAGACCAAGCCGTGCTGGCCGCGGACGCCGTGGACGTTCGCGGGCATCGTGTCGGCCGCGGGCAGCACCTCCGGCGCGGGCTGCGAGTACCAGGTGAGGATGCGCTTGCGGAATTCCGGATCGCCGGTCGCGTCGGCCACATGCTCGTCGGCGCGGGCGACGAATTCCCACTCGTCGAGGGTCGGCAGGCGCTTGCCCTGGTCCTTGAGGAAGGCGCGGGCCGCGAACCACGAGACATTCGTCACCGGTGCATCGGGCGGGGCCTGCGGGCCGAGTTCGGCATCGGCCGCCCAGTGGCGCAGGTAGCTGCTGTCGGCGAACAGGCGGTTGACCCGCGAGCGCTGCCATTCGGGGTGGGCGGTGACGAAGGCGAGAAACTCCGCGTTCGTCACCTGCCGGACATCGAGCAGGAAGGGTGGAACCCGGCGCGTCTGCCCACTCTTCTCCAAGGGCCGGGCGTAGGTCCCGCCCTCGATCCGCACCATCGGCCCCTGGGCTCCGGCGACCGGGAGAAGACAAACCGACAGGATGGCGAGCCAGTGCTTCATTTCTTCGCGGCGCGGACTTTCGCGACGTCCCCGGGTTTCACCTCGCCGCCCTGGTTGTCCCAGGTGTTGAGGACGAAGGTCAGCACGTTGGCGACGTCCTCGTCGTTGAGGGCGAGGGCGGGCATCACGCTGTTGAACTTGCTGCCGTTCACGGTGATCTCCCCGGTGAGGCCGTGGATCACCGCGCCGATGGCGCGTTCCGTGTCGGCATTGAGATAGTCCGACTTGGCAAGCGGCGGGAAGGCGGCGGGGATTCCCTGGCCTTCGGCCTGGTGGCAGGCGAGGCAGTTGGAGGCGAAGACGTTCTTCCCTCGCTCGACGCGCTCTTCCTTAGTGGTGGCGGCCGCCAGCGGTTTGCCCTCCTGCGGCATGGCCTGCGGCGTGCCCCCTTCCGGCAGATAGACCATGTCGTCCAGCTTGCCCGAGTAGGTCAGCGGTTCGGGCTCGCCGGCGACTTTGATCATGCCGATGGCACCCTTGTTGAAAGCCCGGGTCAGCGCGTGGTCGACGAGGATCAGCGTGCCGGGCACGTCGCACTTGAACTCGACGATGGCCGAGCCGCCTGCGGGCACCATGGTGGTCTGCACGTTGTGGTTCACGGTATTCGTGCCGCCCTCGACATGGACCTTGTCGAAGATCTCGCCGATCACGTGGAAGGACGACGACAGGTTCGGGCCGCCGTTGCCGAAGAACACGCGGACGGTCTCGCCCTTCTGCGCGGCCATCGCCTTTTCGCCCGTGAGGGCGCCCACCGAGCCGTTGAAGACGACGTAATCGGCCTTCTCGTCGATGGCCTTCTCCATGTCGAACGGCTGCAGGCCTTGTTCGCCATTGCGGCCCTTGGTGTAGAAATCGCCCTGCACCACGTAGAACTCGCGATCCACCTTGGGCAAGCCCTCCTCCGGCTCCACGTAGATCAGGCCGTACATGCCGTTGGCCACGTGCATGCCGACAGGTGCCACCGCGCAGTGGTAGATGTAGAGGCCGGGATTCAGCACGCGGAAGGAGAAGGTCGAGCTGTGGCCGGGTGCCGTGAACGAGGATGCCGCGCCTCCGCCCTGGCCGGTGACCGCGTGGAGGTCGATGTTGTGCGGCATCTTGCTGGTCGGGTGATTCATCAGGTGGAACTCGACGAAGTCGCCCTGCCGCACGCGGATGAATTTCCCCGGCACGCAGCCGCCGAAAGTCCAGAAAGTGTAGTCGACACCATCCGACATCCGCATCGTCTTCTCGATCACCTCCAGCTTCACGACCACCTTGGTGGGATGCTTGCGGGTGATCGGCGGCGGCACATTCGGCGGATCCGTCAGCACGGCATGCTCCTCGCCGCGGATCTCGGGCGGCATCTCGATGGTTCCATTGGCGCGGACTTCGTTTTCCGCGTGGCAGGGAATCAGGGCTCCCATCAGGGCAAGGAGGATGGCGGTGGGTTTCATGGCAGGGATATTTCCTTCGAACTCGGTCATAAGATATGTGCCCGGGGGTTGTTTCCGAAGATCAATCCAGCCCTTGAGCGAATCGGAGGAGACTTCGGCAAGATCCGCACAGCCGGTCCCGGGGAGGGGCTCGTTCCGACGGGGTTCCCTGCCCGCCGGGGTCCGTGCCGCTTAAAACGGCGAAGGCCGCCGGACTCCTTTGAGTCCAGCGGCCTTCATTGGTGGCGGGAGTAGGATTTGAACCTACGACCTTCAGGTTATGAGCCTGACGTCCACCTTGACAAATCTCAACATTTTCCATCTTTCCCGCAACGGTCCCTGCAATAGATGCTTGAAAGCGTAACCAAAATGCGGGTGAATGCAGGCATGGGCAGGAAAGCGAAGAGAACACGGGTGATTGCTGCGAAGAATGCAGCCTCGAATATCACCATCCGGGCGCACTTGGATTCCAAGGGCTACACCTCCCATCTCGTTCAGGGTTGGAAGGAGGACGGCACGTGGCAGCGCAAGCAATTCAAAGATCTCGCCAAGGCGGAGCACTTTGCCGCTCTTAAGCGGGTG
Organism: uncultured Haloferula sp.; assembly: GCA_946481625.1. Next base: position 5,991 of record CAMLOZ010000196.1, read on the forward strand.
GAAGTGGAGAACGAGGGCAGGAAGCAACGCTTGATGCTTTGCCCCCTCTCCGACGAGCAACTCGACGAGGCGGTTAAGGCCTTTGACCGTCTTGGCACCACCTACACCCTCACCGAGGCCTTGGACTTCTTCCTCCGGAATCACCGCCCGCCGGAGTTCACCATTCGCCTCCGGGACTCGATAAACCTCTACCTCGACGACCGAGAGCGGGACGGCATCCGCGACCGCTCGCGCTTGGCGATCAAGAGCGTGATCGAGCAGTTCCTCCGCGCCACAGACAATCCTTGGACACATGATGTCACCTCCCATCATGTGGAAAGCTTCTTGCGAGGCCTGCGCGCCAAGGACGGTAGCGCCAAGGCCACCCGCAAGACGTGGAACAACTACCGCAACGCCCTGCATTCCCTATTCGAATGGTGCGCCGTGGCAGATGTCCCTTCCAACCGGCCTTTCATCTTCCAGAATCCAGTCGCCAGCGTTCGAAAGTTCGCCGCCCGACAGGTCAGGGAGGAGCAGGACCACAAACCGGCGACCACAACGCCTGAGGACGTTCTCCGTCTCTTCCGCGTCCTCACCCGCTGGAAGGGCGGGGCAATGGTCCGCTACTATGCCCTCCTTTACTTCGCCGGCCTCCGTCCCGGCGAGATCGAGCGCATGAATGGCCAGGAGGCCAGCCTGATTAATCTCAAGACCCGGACCCTCACCATCCCCGCAAAGGTATCCAAAACCCGCCACGAGCGACACGTGGCCATTTCTGACAATCTAGCCGCTTGGCTGGAGGCCACAAAGGCCCCCGCAATCCCGACGAACTTCGACCGTATGGCCA
>CAMLOZ010000197.1 GCA_946481625.1 uncultured Haloferula sp.
ACCATGCCGTCGATGCCTTCTTCCAGTTCCACGAACGCACCGTAAGCGGTGAGGTTGCGGACCGGGCCCTTGATGGTGGCACCGATCGGGTAGCGGACTTCGATTTCGTCCCAGGGATTCGGCTCGAGCTGGCGCACGCCGAGGGAGATCTTCTGCTCCTCGATGCTGATGCCGAGCACGACGGCCTCGATGACCTGGTCGAGCTCGAGCACGTCGCTCGGGCGGGTGATGCGCTTGACCCAGGAAAGCTCGGACACGTGCACCAGACCTTCGACACCGCGCTCGAGTTCGATGAACGCGCCGTAAGGCAGGAGCTTGGTGACCTTGCCCTTGACCTGCGAACCGATCGGGAACTTCCGCTCGATGTCCTCCCAGGGATTGTCGGACATCTGCTTCAGGCCGAGCGACACGCGCTCCTTCTCGCGGTCCACGTCCAGGATGACCACGTCCACCGGCTGGCCGATGACGAGCATCTCGGAGGGGTGGTTGATCCGGCCCCACGACATGTCGGTGATGTGAAGCAGGCCGTCCATGCCCTGCAAGTCCACGAACGCACCGAAGTCCGTGATGTTCTTGACCGCGCCGGTGACCTTGTCGCCCACCTTGACGGTGCGCAGGAATTGCTGGCGCAGCTCGGCACGCTCGGCCTCGATGACCTCGCGGCGGGAAAGCACGATGTTCTTCCGCTCGTCGTTGACCTTGACGATCTTGAACTCGTAGATGTTGCCGACGTACTCGTTGAGATCCTTCGGCGGGATGATGTCCACCTGCGAACCTGGCAGGAAGGCTTCGACGCCGACATTGACGGTGAGACCGCCCTTGACGACCGACTTGACCTTGCCGCGAACGAGGCCGCCGTCTTGGAACACCTTGACGATCTTTTCCCAGTTCTGCTTGTGAGCAGCCTTTTCCTTCGAGAGGACAACCATGCCCTCGTCGTTCTCAAGCTTTTCGAGAAGCACTTCGACTTCATCGCCGACTTCGATTTCTTCATCCTCGAACTCGTTCGACGGGATGGCGCCCTCGGACTTGTAGCCGATATCGACGAGGACGACTTGCGGGCGGATCTCGATGATCGTGCCCTTCACGATGGTTCCTTCGCGGAACTCGCGGAACTTGGAATCGATCAGATCGGCAAGTTCCTGGTTGGTTTGGGATTCAAGCACTGCGGTGCTCATGTTCTTAACGGGGTTAAGGTTAGGTTGGTTTGGTTTCGCTTTTCCTTCCGGCAATTGCCCCGATGGAAGAACCGGCGAGCCACGGGGCTCCGACTGCCCGCCGGTGTTTTGAAAGTTGAAACGGGGCGGCGAAACTAGGCCCCCAGACCCCGTTGGCAAGCCGAAAATCTTGAGATTTCAGGGACTTCTGCGCGCCGGGAACGGGCTCCCGGCAGGGCAAACCCCCTTGCGGCCCGAATCCGGCGCTTTTTCAAATTCCGGGTCCGGAGAGTGCCGTCTGCCAAAAACTTCCCTTGCCTCCCGGCGTCGCCCCCGCTATCCCCGCCGCCCGCCGCGATGCCGGAGACCTCAGAAAAGACACTCAAACTGGCCATTCCCAAGGGTTCCTTGGAGGGTCCGACCCTCGACCTTCTCGCGAAGGCCGGATACGAGGTCTATGTCTCCTCCCGCGGCCTCCGCCCGACCTCGAACGACTCCGAACTGGATCTGTATCTGATTCGTGCTCAAGAAGTTGCGCGTTACATTGACCAGGGCTTTATCGATTGCGGCATCACCGGCTTCGACTGGGCCAGCGAGTTCGACGGCAGCCTCGTGGACCTCGCCGAGCTTCCCTTCTCCCGCGCCTCCGCCATGCCCACACGCTGGGTGCTGGTGGTTCCCGAAAATTCCCCGGTCCGTGTCCCGGAAGACCTTCAGGGCAAACGAATTGCAACCGAAGGAGTGGCGATCACCGAACGCTACCTGAAGTCGAAAGGCATCGAAGCCGAGGTCGAGTTCTCCTGGGGGGCCACCGAAGTCAAAGTCCCCGACCTCGTTGACGCCATCGTGGACGTCACCGAGACCGGCTCCTCGATCAAGGCGAACAAGCTCCGGATCGTCGATACTCTGTTAACCTCGTTCCCGCACTTCTACGCGAACCAAGCTGCCGCCACGGACCCGTGGAAACGCCAGAAAATGGAGCGCCTCGTCCTGCTCCTGAAGGCCGCCCTCGAAGCCCGCGACAAGGTGGGCTTGAAAATGAATCTCCCCGCGGACAAGTTGTCCGCCCTGCTGGACAAGCTCCCCGCGATGCGCCGGCCGACCGTTTCCCACCTCTCGGAAGAGGGCTGGGTCGCCGTCGAGACCGTCATCGACGAAAAAGTCGTCCGCGACATCATCCCGACGCTCAAGGAACTCGGTGCCGAAGGCATCATCGAGTATCCCCTCAACAAGATCGTCGCCTGAACCGATCCTTTCCTATCCAACCGTAACCCCAAGCACCACCATGGGCTCGCTGAAGAAACGCCGTAAGACGAAGATCAACAAGCACAAGCGCAAGAAGCGCATGAAGCAGAACCGCCACAAGAAGCGGCTCCGCTACAAGTCCTAACCTCACGGCTAGCGCGCCACGGGCCTGACCCGTGCTTGATGAAATTCTTCCCGACAGGGATCCGGTTCACGCCGGATCCCTGGTTTCGCGTACGGCGGGCAGCGCCGGAAACGGACGATCTTTCCCCAAGAAAATCGCCGGTTCCACGCTTCAACCCGCGTGAATACGAAGCAAGAAGATGGCGAAGAGCGTGACACCGGGAGGCCCGCCCCGGTGGGGGGGCGGGAACCGGAGGCCGCGTTCCACCGCTACTGGCGGAAAATCGGCGGCGGCTCCCTGACAGTGGCGATCCTCCTTCATGGGATCCTCCTGGTGGTAGGTGCCATGATCGTCTTCAGGACGATCCGCGAACCCGAAAAGACGGTGGACTTCATCCCCGGCAGCAAGGGCGGCGGAGGTGGCGGGGGCGAGATGCAGCAGCGCGCCGAACGCCTCGCGAGGGCCACCCCGGCGCAATCCGTCCGCCGGGTCTTTGCGGAAGGCACCGTCTCTTCCATCACCATGCCGGACCCCGGCGATAGCTTCGGCGAGATGGCTTCCCTAGGCTCGCTTTCCGGCGGCGGCAGCGGATTCGGTCGCGGCGGCGGAAATGGCAATGGCGTCGGGCCCGGCAGCGGACCCGGCACCGGGATGGGTGGCCTCGGCGGCGGGACGGTCTTCTTCAACCAGGAGATCAAGGCCAACCGCGTCGCCTATGTCATCGACTTCTCCCTCTCCATGTCCGGCAAGCGCGAGAAACTCATGCGCAAGGAGTTGGAAAAATCCGTCCGCCAGCTCTCCCCGCTGATGCACTTCCAACTCATCTTCTTCTCCGGTCCGGTCTGGATTGCCGGCGACCGGGTCGAGATGAACATCGGCAATACCGAGGCCGTCGTCACCCACGGCGACACCGAGTACAAGTGGGAGCGCGGCAGCACCGCGGGGAGCTGGGAACACAAGGGCAGGAAGCCCTCCGCCGAATGGCTCGCCGCCGGCCCGGTCGAAATCGAGAGCGCCGCCGTCCAGATCCGGGAAACCCACCTCGAATACGGCACCCACTGGGTTTCTCCCCTGGAGATCGCCCTTGAGATGACACCGCCGCCCGACGTGATCTTCTTCATGACCGACGGCGCTTCCCCCGGCACCACCGAGCGCGATATCGAGCGGCTCGGCAGCCGCGCCCGCGCGAAAAAAACCGTGATCAACACCATGGCCCTCATGGAGCCGGAAGCGGAGGACGGCATGAAGGAACTCGCCCGCCGCAGCAAGGGACGCTTCACGGTGATCGATGCCAGCGGCACCGCGCGCGAGGTCCCGCTCGATAAGAAGTGAGTCCCGTCCTCCCGTTGACTTCGCCGCCCGTCCGCCTCAGCTTCGCCGCGTGGACACGATCAAGATCCTGCTCGGCCTGGTCGCGGCGCTCCTCGTCGGAGCGCTCGTCCACACGTGGAAGGACTTCAAGGTCGCACGCGCCAACGAGCCGAAGGAAAAGCTCGACCAGGTGCGCCTCGAAATCGCGATGATCCACCAGACCCGGGCTCAGATGAAGGCAGACCGTGACCGCATCACCGGCATCACCCCACCGCCCGCCCTCGCCGAGCCCTCCGCTGTCTCCACCGATACCTCGGGCGTTGACCTCGCGGCCATCGATGCCGCCTCTTCACTCGGGGATGGCTCCGCGGAGGAACTCCCCACACCTTCCCCCGATCCCGCCCCCGCCGCGCCGCTGGATCGTGCCGCCCGCATCGCCGCCGCCCCGGTGGTCGCGAAGATCGTGGAGTGGGTCGATGACCCCGCGATCGGACAATTCGCCACCCTCGATGTCATCGATCCCAAGCTCACCCCGGGCACCGTGGTGGCGATCCGCCGCAACAACGGCATTCTCGGACGTCTGAAAATCGAGCAGATCACCGCCGAGGGGACCCTCGCAAATCCCGTGACTGTCTTCCAGGAGCTCAAGCCGCAAAAGGGCGACCTGCTCATCATCGAGCCGCCCGCGGAGTAGCCAGCAGCTCGCCGAAGCCGCAGAACACGCGCGAGTCCTCTTGGGGCGCCACCGGCACCGGATCGTCCCGGTCCAGATGACCGCGGCAGGCCGAATGAAAGTCCTCCGGTGTCTTCGCCCGGCGGATTCGGAATTCGAAATCCGGATCGTGCCCCTGCGTCACGAATACCATCGTCTTCTTCATCCGCTGCACGTGGCCGACCGGATCGAAGTTCTCCGTGAAGGCGGCGAGCTCGTCGTAGAGGCGCGTCACGTATTCTAGCAGATCACGGCAGGCGGGGATCCCGACGGCCTCTCCGGCGAAGGCGGACCTCAGTTGGGAAAACAGCCACGGATTCCGGATTGCTCCGCGGCCTACCATTAAACCTGCCGCGCCGGACTGCTCGAGATAGGCGAGGCCCGTCGCGACATCCACCACGTTGCCGTTCGCGATCACGGGACACGGCAACGCATCCACCGCCATCCTCACGCAGTCCGGATGCACCGGCGTGCTGTAGCGCTCTTCCACCGTGCGGCCGTGGATCACCAGCGCGTCGATCGCATGCCTGCGGAAGATTTCTAACAGCCCGGGGAATTCCGCGTGATCGTGGTAGCCGATCCGCGTCTTCACCGTGAAGCGTGTCGGCACCGCATCGCGTAGCGCACCCAGGATCATGTCCACCTTCGGCAGGTTCCGCAGCAAGCCGCCTCCGGCCTCCTTTTTGCACACCACCGGTGCCGGACAGCCCAGGTTCAGATCGATCCCCGCCACCCCATGTTCCAGCAGCGCCTTCGCCGTCTTCACCAGCGCCGGGATGTCCTGCCCGATCATCTGCGCGAAGATCGGCATGCCCGTCGGGTTCTCGTCGATCGAGCGCAGCACCCACGCGCTCGGCCGCGAATCGTTGTGCACGCGGAAGTACTCCGTCACGTACACGTCCGCCCCGCCGTACGGATGGATTACCCGAAGGAAGGGCAAATCCGTCACGTCCTGCATCGGCGCCAGGTACAGCACCGGTCGGCCGGATGGGTAGAGCGGGGTCATCACATTAAAATGGCGAATGCAGGATCTTCGAATGACGGACACCGCACGGGAGCACGAGGGAAAAGAGTGTGGCGAGCTTGGACCCCCATCCTCCCTTCATCACACTCCATTCGGAATTCGGAAATTCTGAATTCGTCATTTGCTCCTCACCCGGGCCGCGCCATCTCAAAAAGATCCGCCGTGTGGCAGTACCAATTCGGCGAACCCATCCGGCCCACCGGATGATACACCTCCTGATGGATGCGCAGCTTTTCCGCATCGAAGATCGCCTCCTGCACATGGACCCGGTGGACGACCCCGAGCACGATCCGGTTGCTCCCGATCCTCTGGACCGAGTGGACCTTGCATTCCAGCGCGGCGGGCGCGTCCGCGATCCGCGGTGGAGAGACCACGCTCGAGGGCAGGGTTCTCAGGCCCAGGTGCTCCGTCTCGCTGACCCCGTGGGGGAGCGTGGCGGAAGTGCCGTTCATCGCCTCCTTCAGCTCTTCGCTCACCAGATTCACCACGAATTCCCCGCTGCGCTTCGCGTTCCGCGCACTGTCCTTCGGCGTCCCGTCGGCCCGGTCGCCGGGCGCGAAGATCACCAGCGGCGGATCATCGCCGAAGACATTGAAGAACGAGAACGGCGCGGCATTCACGCCGCCATCTTCGTTCAGAGTCGTCACCCAGGCGATCGGCCGCGGCATCACCAGCCCCGCCAGTATTGCATAAGCGCGGTCGGCATGCTCGCCGAGCAGATCGAGTTCCATGCGCCGGAGAATGGAGGCGAAGCCGCCCTCGGGCAAATCGGGATTCCCGATCTTCCTCATTGCCCTCGGTAAATGCGGGAAAGGAAGCCCGGCCCCTTCACTCGAATCTCGCGGCTTCGGGCGCTTCGCTTCGCAGCGGCAACCGGGCGACGAGGTATTGCGGGTCATCGGCCGCGACCGTGATCTCAATCAAATCGCCGGCCCGCGCGAGCATGCGCCCGCAATCGGGCGAGAGGTGGCGCACTTCCAGCGTCTTGCCGACCTTGCGATAGCGGGTTGCCAGCGCTTGCAGCGCCTCCAGGCCGGAGAGGTCGCAGACACGCGCTTCGTGAAAATCCAGCACCACCCGCGCGGGATCGGCGCCGGGCTGGAATTTTTCCGCGAAGTCGCGCACCGAGCCGAAATAGAGGAGCCCTTCGACCCGATAGACGCGCGCGTGGGCATCGTCGGACAGCACGGCGAGCCGGACATGCTTGGCGCT
>CAMLOZ010000198.1 GCA_946481625.1 uncultured Haloferula sp.
CTGGCGGTAGCCTGCCGACCGCGCCCACGCGATCGCCTTGGAGAAGTCGCGGGCAACTTCCGCCGGCGCGTGGGCGTCGGAGGAGATTACCAGTGGAATCCCCGCCAGGTTTGCCAGTTCGAGAAAGCGGGGATGGGGATAGGCTTCGGCGCAGGGCTTATGCCAGCCGGCGGTGTTGAGTTCGATGGCTGAGCCGGACTCCGCGATGGCGGCAATGGCCGGTTCGTAGAAGCGGTCGAGGTTGCCGTCCGGACGGTGGGAGAATTTCTTCACCAAGTCCGGATGGCCGAGGATGTCGAAGAGTTGGCTGCGAGCCATCGCGGCGTAGGCCTCCCAATAGAGCGTCCAGACCTGTTCGACATCGGATTCCGCCCAGCGCCCGAGCCATTTCGGATTATCGAAGTCCCAGGATCCGAGGTAGTGGACCGACCCGATCAGGTAGTCCCACGGATAGCGCCCTGCGAGCTCCTCGATCCAGCCCTCGCAACCGGGCAGCCAGTCGCACTCCATTCCCGCCCGGACCGGGAGGGAACCGGCGGCGGCGCGGGCCCGCTCGATCCATTCGAAATAAGCGGGCAGGTCGGATTCCAGCATCCGCCAGTCGTCGAAGGGCTCCGGCCGGGCCGGGGCGTGGTCGGAAATCCCGTACTCCGTCAGGCCCGCGGCGAGGGCCGCGGCAATATATTCTTCCGGGGTACCGGTGGCGTGGCGGCAGAGGGGGGTGTGGGTATGGTAGTCGGCGGGCACGAACCGGGCGGGGTTTCGGGTTGCTTGATTTTCGTTAGGGATACTAGAGTGCGGGACACGCGCAAGCACCGCCGGGATTTCCGATGTCGAACGACCTTTCCAGCCCTTCCACAGGGAGCAATCCATTCACCGAATACCAGATCCAGAAGCTGCGGAATCACCCGAAGCGTATCGTTTTCACCGAGGGTGAGGACCTGCGGGTGTTGCGCGCGGCCCAACGGCTGGTCGATGCCGAGGCTGCCGTGCCGGTGCTGCTGGGGAACCGCGAGGCGATCCGGGGTCTGGCGGCGGAGAACGGGGTGAGCCTCAAGTTCGTCAACGTGATCGAGCCCTCGAAATCCTCGGATTTCGGGCTGTTTTGCCAACGCTTCGCGAAGGTCGAGCGCTACCGCAAGCTTAGCGCGGCCGATCCCGCGGACGTGGTGGCGCGTCCCCATTATTTCGGCGCGATGATGGTCCAGTACGGCCAGGCGGATGCCTTGGTGGGGGGAAACCAGAGCCTGCCCGCGACGCTTTTCCGCGCGCTGCTGCATACCATCCCGCCGCTGCCGACCGTGCCGAAGATGTTCGGCGCGATGGTGCTGGTGGCCCCGCATTTGAAGAATTTCGGCTCGAACGGCGTGCTCTTCCTCGCGGATTGCGGGTTGCTCCCTCAGCCGACCGTGGACCAGCTTGCGGCGATCGCCTTGGAAACGGGCAAGCTGGCCAAGCATTTCCTCGGCCGGGAGCCGCGGATTGCGCTGTTGAGTCACTCCACGAAGGGTTCCGCGGGGACCGAGGAAGCCCGCAAGATGGCGGCCGCCACGGCACTCGCCGTGGAAAAGGCGAAGGAGGCCTACCTCGACTTCTCGATCATCGGCGAAGTCCAGGCGGACGTGGCGCTCGACCCGGCGGCTGCCGAGATCAAACTGCCGAATGCCGAAAAGCGGGAACCGGCGGATGTGCTGGTCTTCCCGAATCTGGATGCCGCGCACATTTCCCTGAAACTCCTGCAGCACTGCGCCGGCGCGATCAACTACGGCCAGATCCTGGCGGGCTTGGCGCGGCCTTGTGCGCAGGTGCCGCGGACGGCGACCGAAGAGACCATTTTCGGCACGGCGGCCGCCGTGGCGGTGGAAGCAATCAAGTATCACCAGCTCTATCCGGACGGCGAAGTGGGGGATAGCTACTGAATCCGGGAAAAGCTCCCATGAGCGGGATCATTGCCGCGACGGGCTCGAAGTGGTTTGATGGCGGATTTGCCATGAACGGGCTTCACCTTATGCTTTCATCGAACGAATCGTGCCGGATGCCCGGTGGCATGAAACGCGCTTGAACGCGCCCGCGCCCGCCATCATGTTCCCGCCCCCCGGCCCGGGGGCCTTCCGTTTCAATGTCCTCTTTTATCCAGATCCCCGAAGACGCGCCCTTTTCCACTGAGCAACGCGCTTGGCTCGGCCAATTTCTTTCCAATCTTTTGACCGGTGCTGCCGCTGCGGCAGCCTCCGCGCCATCCGGCCCGGCCGTCCCGGTGACGATCCTCTGGGGTTCCCAAACCGGGAATTCGGAAGGTTTGGCGAAGAAGCTCGTGAAGAGCCTCAAGAAGGGGAACTTCGAGCCGGAAGTCTTCGACATGGCGGCCTATGATCGCGCCCGCCTGCCGCAAGAGAAGAACCTGCTGGTGATCACCTCGACCTATGGCGATGGCGAGCCGCCGGACAATGCGGCGGAGCTCTACCACTGGATCCGCAGCGATGCCGCCCCGCGTTTGGAAGGGGTGAGCTTCTCGGTGCTCGCGCTCGGCGACACGAACTACCCGGACTTCTGCAAGTGCGGGGTCGATTTCGACACCCGTCTCGAGCAGCTCGGCGCCAGCCGGATTTTCCAGCGCATCGATAGCGATGTCGATTACGACGGTCCCTTCAAGCAGTGGTCCGACGGTATCCTCTCCGTGCTGGCACCGGCCGGTGCGGTTTCCTCGAACGGCGCCGCTGCCGCCGTCGAGCAGGTGGACACCGGATTTTCAAAGAAGAATCCTTTCCCCTCCGCGATCATCACCAACTACAACCTGAACGGTCCGGGCGAAAAGCAGACGCACCATGTGGCGCTCTCGCTCGAAGGTTCGGGCTTGGAATACGAGGTGGGCGATGCTCTCGGCGTGTTCCCGGAAAACCCGCCGGCGGTGGTGGACGAGATCCTGGCGGCCCTGCCTTTCAATGCGAAGGTCAGCGTGCCCCTGCCCGATGGTGGCGAAGCCGATTTGCGCGACGCGCTGATCCGTCACTACGACATCGGAAACCTGAACAAGTCCTTGATCCAGAAATGGCAGGCCAAGAGCGGCTCGCCCTTCCTGCGCTCGCTGGTGACGGCGGATGACAAGAAGGCTTGGGACGATTTCTGCTGGGGCCGCGACCTGATCGATCTGGTGATCGATCACCCGGCGGATTTCACGGATGCGGAGGACTTCGTCGGCGTGCTCAAGAAGCTGCAGCCGCGGCTCTACTCGATCGCTTCCAGCCCGAAGGCCCATCCCGGCGAGGTGCATCTCTGCGTCGGCATCGTGCGCTACAACACCTACGGCCGCCAGCGCGGCGGGATCTGCTCGACCTTCCTCGCCGACCGCGCGGAGGGCCTCAAGCCGGGCGTATTCGTCCATGTGAACAAGGCCTTCCGACTGCCGGAGAACGGCGATACGCCGGTCATCATGGTCGGTCCCGGGACCGGGATCGCACCCTTCCGCGCCTTCCTGGAAGAGCGCAAGATCACCGGGGCGAAGGGTGCGAACTGGCTCTTCTTCGGCAATCCCTACAGCGCCACCGATTTTCTCTACGCAGAGGAACTCACCGCCTTCCAGAAGGAAGGTTCGCTACAGCGCCTCGACCTCGCTTGGTCCCGCGACCAGAAGGAGAAGATCTACGTGCAGAACCTGATGATCCAGCAGGGCGCGGAACTCTGGAAGTGGTTCCAGGACGGTGCCGCCTTCTACGTCTGCGGCGATGCCTCGCGCATGGCGAAGGACGTGGATGCCGCGCTGCACACCATCGCCGAGCAGCACGGCGGCCTCTCGAAGGACGATGCCGCTGCCTTCGTGAACCAGCTCAAGAAGGACAAGCGCTACCTGCGCGATGTTTACTGAAGGTGACGCGGGTCGCAAATCCGCTTGCCGGACCCGCCGCGCTCTGTTTCATTCCCGCCCGTTCCGCAAGGAGACGCCGCTGTAGCTCAGGGGTAGAGCAGCTCATTCGTAATGAGCAGGTCGTCGGTTCAAATCCGACCAGCGGCTCCAGCGATTCCTTGATCGAAGGCTATCGAGTCGAGTCTGCGCCTGCGTAAATCCCCGCCCAACGGTTAGGCGGCGAAAATTTGATTCTCTGGAATTTTAAGGCAACATGGCCCGCAACCGGCCCGGATTGTAAAAACTTCTTTATATTTGGCTGAAGTTTTGCTAACCGGCCGGTGCTGTCCCTTATGAAACGCACACCCTGCCTCGCCTGGGGAGGCTTGGCCGTATCGATGCTGCTGGCATCCTGCGGTCCCCAGTTGACCACCACGACTGTACCGATGTCGTCCACATCGGCTTCCAAGGGCGATGGATCCCTCGCGGGAACCATCCATGCCCAAGTCAATTCCTTCCGCAGTTCGGTCGGCCGCAAGGAAGTCCGACGGCACGCGGGCCTCGACAAGATGGCGCAGCAGCACAGCGAATTCATGCGGATGAACCGCGGCAAATTCGGCAGCGGCAGTGCTGGGAGTCTCACGCACTACGGCTTCGAGGAGCGCGCTCTCAAGGCCCAGCGCATGATGAGCATGGGAGAGGTTGCCGAAAATATCGCCACCTGCTCCCGCCAAGGCTCCAATGCGGTCCCCGTGCTCGTGAATGCATGGAAGAACTCCTCCGGCCACATGAAGAACATGAAAGGCCAGTGGGATGTCACCGGCATCGGCGTGTCGGTGGATTCGGATGGCACCGTCTTCGCGACCCAGATTTTCGCGAACGAGGATCATTCGCACCTGACAACGACCAACCGGATGCGGCAGTTCTAGGGGCGCGATGCCCAACCTCTCGCTCGAAGCTTCTCTCCGCGCCCGCGGACTCCTGGTGATCGCGGGTGTGGATGAAGCCGGGCGGGGACCGCTGGCCGGCCCGGTGGCGGCGGCCGCGGTGATTCTCCCGCAGCGCTGGCGCTGCAAGGGCTTGGACGATTCCAAGAAGCTCGCCCCGAAGGTCCGGGAGAGCCTTTATTTGAAGATCACCACGGACGAGCGCGTCCGCTGGAGCGTGGCCTTCGCGGAGGTCGATGAGATCGACCGGATCAATATCCTGCGCGCCACGCATCAGGCGATGATCCGCGCCGTCCAAGGGCTGGCGATGGAGATCCACCACTGCCTGATCGACGGCCTGCCGGTGCCGGGCTTCCCGTGGTCCCACGACGGAGTGGTGAAGGGCGACGGCATCTCAATGTCGATCGCCGCCGCAAGCGTCGTCGCGAAGGTCTCGCGGGACCGCCTGATGTGCGGGTTCGCGCGGGAATTTCCGGATTACGGCTTTGAGAGCCACATGGGCTATGGTACGCCGGGACACCTCGAAGCGCTCCAACGTCATGGGCCTTGCCGCATTCATCGCCGCTCGTTTCAGCCCGTCGCTCAATTGCCGTTGCCGCTTGACGGGTGCTAATGGCAGCGTGATCCCGCCGGGAGAGGTGGGAAGGCTCGGGGAAAAGATCGCGAAAGCCTGGCTGCGTTCTCAGGGGGCGAAGATCCTCTATCGTAATTTCAAGGCCCCCCGCGGCGGTGAGGTGGATATCGTCGCGCGGGAAGGCAAGCTGCTGGTTTTCGCGGAGGTGAAGACGCGGCGCGCGGGAGGCCTCGGCCGTCCGTTGGATGCGGTGGACCGCGGGAAGCAGCGGCTGATCGAGCGCGGCGCGAACGAGTGGCTGCGCCTGCTGGGCACACGCGAGGTGCCGTGGCGCTTCGACGTGATCGAGGTGATCCTGGCGGACGGGGAGAAGCCGCTGGTGCACCGGGTGGAGAATGCGTTCTAGTTTCCGCCGTCATGAAAACCCTCCTTCTCCTGATGGCTCTTGCCGGCCTGGGCTTCGGCGAGCCCGAACGTCTTCCCGTCTGGACCGGTAAGGAGGCACCCGATGGGGAAGGGGGCAGCACGCCCGCCACCACGACGCTTACGGTTCATCGTCCGGAGAAACCCAATGGTGCTGCCGTGGTCATATGTCCCGGTGGCGGTTATGCCGGGCTCGTGACCGGGGGAGAAGGCCATGGCATCGCCCGCTGGCTGAATTCACACGGCATCACCGGCCTGGTGCTGGAGTATCGTCTGCCACGGGGGAAGTGCATGCTGCCGCTCCTGGATGCACAAAGGGCCATCCGCTTGGCCCGTTCGCATGCCAAGGAATGGAAGATCGATCCGTCGCGCTTGGGAATCATCGGCTTCTCCGCAGGCGGACATTTGGCCTCGACGGCAGCCACCCGTTTCGACGCGGGAAAGCCCGATGCCGCGGATCCCTTGGAGCGCTTCAGTTCGCGGCCGGACTTCGCGATCCTCATCTATCCGGTCATCACCATGACGGAACTCTCGCACGGCGGTTCACGGAGCAATCTGCTCGGCCCCGATCCGTCGAAGAAGCGGATCGACGAGTTCTCCAACGAGAAGCAGGTCACGGCCAAGACGCCGCCGACCTTCCTTGCCCACGCCAAGGACGACACGGTGGTCAGCCCGCGCAACAGCGAGCTCTTTGCCGCAGCACTCAAGGCTCACGGAATTGAGGCGGAGTATCTCGAACTGCCCGATGGCGGCCACGGCCTCAACGGCTATAAGGGCCCTTCCTGGGATGCCTGGCAGGCCGCCTCTCTCAAGTGGCTGGGGGAACGAGGAATGCTCGAAGCCAAGTAGGCGGTAGATTGCGATTGAGGCCGGCCCTCCGCCGCGCTACCCCAGAGTCATGGCAAGCGGCTTCAAGGAGTGGCAGGTGGTGTGCGACGCGCTGGCGAGCGGCCGGCAATCGATCATCCTGCGGAAGGGCGGCATC
>CAMLOZ010000199.1 GCA_946481625.1 uncultured Haloferula sp.
GCGCGTAGGCGAAGTCGATGTTCGTCTCCGCCACCATCAGGGTATCGAGCACCGGCAGGAGCTCCGGGCCGGACTCGCGGAGGGAGATCACCACCAGTTCGCAGGTCGTGTGCGGGATGCCCTTCTCCACGAAAATCTGCTCCGCCGTGTCCGGATCGGTCACGACCAGGCGCGCGATGGTGGCATCCCGCGAATCCTGCACGCTGATGCCGACCACCTCGATGGCGGCGGCACGCAAGAGTTTGACCAGCGATGCGAGAGCTCCGGCACGGTTCGGAAGCAGCACGGAGAATTGCTTCACCGGATTTCCCGGTGCGATCGTCTTGGCGGGCATGTCAGGAGGTGGATCAACCCCGCGGGCCGCGGAGCGGGACTGTTATTACTTCACGTTTGCTGCGATTCTCAATCACCATTTGATTCGGCCTGACATCGATGACGGTGAATTCCTCCCCCTCGGACGAGCGGAATTTCTGGCCCGCCCGGGCCACGTAGCGGTTTCCGGAGCCGTCCTCGACCAGGGCGACGGGGTCGTGGGCGGTCGGGTCGAGGCCGGAAACGAGTTCCCGGCGACGGCCCGTGGCGGGATCTTCGAGCTCGACCACCGCGACTTCCACCGGCCCAGCCGGGCTGTCTTTCAATTGCTGCATCCGGCGCTGGACGCGGACGACCGAGAGGCGGGAACCGGGCACCGTGGCGCCTTGGCCGACCTCCGCCACGCCGCCGCCTGCGACCCGGAGTTTCGCGGACCGGCCGGAAACGGATTCCACCCGCAGCGGCAGTTCCTTCTGGCGGTAAGCTCGCATGATCAGCGGAGCGGTGGCGGCTTGGCCCGTTGCCGGCGACGGCGGAGACTTCACGATGCTGCCTTCCAAGGACGGCGCGGTGCGGGCAGCGGAAGTTCCACCGCCCGGCACCGGTGCCGGATTGCCCGACGGACGTTCGCCAGCGGCGGACGAGCCCGCACTTCCGGGATCCGCACCCGCGTGCCCGTCCACCATGCCCGCCCCGGCATCCGCCGCAGCCATCAGGGCCATCATTTCCGCGCCTAGGTCGGCAGGCTCTTCGAGTCCGAATTCTTCCTCCGCCGGAGCCTCGGCAAGGCGCAATGCCAACTCCTCGTGCCCCGCCCCACGCGCGAGGTCCGCCGCGATCCGCCCCTGATCGTCCATCGAGAAACGGTTGGCACCGATCTCCAGCAGCATGTCCACCGCCTCCAGATTCCCGTTTTCCGCGGCGAGCATCAGTGCGGTCCGGCCGTCATCCATGCGCGCGTAAATTGAAGCGCCATACTTCGTGAGTTCGTCGATCGCCCCGGCGCGGCCCTCCAGAGCAGACACCAGCAGGGCGGCATCGAGGTTCTCCCGGTCGTGCGGGGCGAGTTCGGCGACCATCCCGGGACGGCCCCTCGTCACCGCTAGCATCAGCGGCGTGAAGCCCTGCGCGTCCTTTCTCCTCGGATCGGCCTTCCGCGAAAGGAGATAACGCGCCATGGATGGGCTGCCGTTGACGACCGCGGCCATCAGCGGGGTGCGCTCCTCCGCCCCGGTGACATCGACCGGCACCCCCTTCTCCAGCAGGAAATCGACCGACTTCTTCATCCCGGCCACCGCCGCGGCATGAAGGGCCGTATCACCGGAGGAATTGCGGGTGTCCGCCGCGATGCCGTGCTTCATCAGCTCTCCGAGCATCGCGGGGTCATCGCTTTCCGCCGCGCGGAAAAATGCCTCCGGCGTGAGATCGTAGCCCTTCTCCTTCAACTCCTCTTTCGCGGCTTCCTTACGGTCCTTGCAAGCGGTCAGACCAGCCAGCGCTGCGCTGGCAAGGAGGAACAAGATGGGTTTCCCGCACATGGGCGGGAGAATAGTTTAGTTCTCTTAACCTTTCAATCCCGAACCTTCGGAGGGCTCGACCGAAACGATCCGGCAGATGCCCGCCATAACCTGAAACTTCACCTCCAGTCCGCAGAGCGGTGCTCCGTGTGTCCGGCCCGGCTCATCCCGGGCGGCAGGCGGTCGGGGATCAAGGGACAAGGCTTCGACAATGACCCTGCGGGACCGCGCCGGCAGGGCGGCGAATTCCTCGACGCCGCTGCCATCCACCGTCAGCCGCCCGGGGGCGTCCGGGGCAAATCCGGCGCGAGCGTCCTGCAGGGCTTCGGCGTAAGGGAGATAGGGTTTGATATCGAACACGGGTGTCCCGTCCGCCAGATCGATGCCCCCGAGCAGCAGCACCTTTCCCAAACCGGGGCGCGGTTCGACACCCTCCAAACGGACAAGGGAGAGCCCAAGCCCGTTCGGACGGAAGGTCGAGCGGGAGGCAAAGACTCCGACTCGCTCGTTTCCACCCAACCGCGGCGGGCGCACGGTCGGGCTCCAGCCCGCGTCCGCCGTGAGATGGAAACCGAAGATCAGCCAGAGATGGGAGAAGCCCTCGATCCCCCGCAGGGCCTCGGCCTGCCGGAAATCGGGCTCGAAGACCAGTTCGCCCCAAGCGCTGGGACAAAGACCGGGCTGACGAGGCACGGCGAATTTCCCGCCGAAGCAGGAACGCACGATGCCGATGGGGCGGATCTCCACGTGCGGAGATTTCTATCCCCGGCCTGAAATGCCAAGCAGGCAGAGACCTTCGAATTGAGGATTTTCAATCCGCCCTACCGGGACATGCTCCGCAGCGTGTTCTCCCGATGCTGCCTCGCCTTGGTTCTGCCGCTCCTCTGTCATTGCGCGAACGAGCCCAGCACCGACCTCTCGATCGCCGGCCCTGCGGGAAGCGTCCGCCGCATGGATGCCATCTCCACCGCCTATACCTACAGCCGCGTGAGCTGGACCCCGGAGCAACGGCATGTCCTGCACGGGAAGGACAAGAACGGGGTGACGGTCCACACGCCGGACACGAGCTTGTCCAGCCACGGCTACTCGAACGGCTGGTGGAAGACGGGTCGCGAGGCACGCGGTGTGGCCTATCAGTGGGGCGGCTTTGATACGCCCAAGGAATTCGTCGCCTCCCTCGCGCGCGGAGAAGCAGCCGGCGACATCTCGACCGCCGAGAAGCGCCGTTTTGGCGATGCCGCGACAAGCCGGCAAGCCTGCGGCATCGATTGCTCGGGATTCGTCTCGCGCTGCTGGCGTTTGTCGAAGCCCTGTTCAACCAAAGAGCTGCCTTCGATATGCGACAAGCTGGACTCTTGGGACGACCTGAAAGCCGGCGACATCCTTCTGAATCACCAGCACGTCGTTCTATTCGCCAAGTGGTCGAAGCCCGGGAAGTCGGTCCACGTGTACGAAGCGGGCCCCTTCCCCGTTTGGCGGGTGAATGCCGCGGAGATCCCGAAGGATTACCTGCTGAAGCGCGGCTATAGCCCGTGGCGCTACCGCCGCATCCGCGACTAGCACTCGGAAGGCTCCGGAAAAGGCGCGACTGGATCCGGCGAGGGGGAGGAACTCGCCGGGTCCAGCGTGCCTGAGTCCGGGGGGAAATCGGTTAGGCCGCTTTCCGCAGCAGGGCGACCATCACTCCCTGGATGATGAGTTCGCGTGCCGGAATGAGGTCGGGGAATTGTTCGTTCTCGGCGTGGAGGTATGGCTTACCCTTGTTCACCACGAAGCGTTTGAGGGTCGTTTCACCGTCGATCAAGGCCGCCACCACGTCGCCATCGCGCGGCTCGCGGAATTCCAGGATCACCGTATCGCCATGGCAGATATGGGCATCGATCATGGAATCGCCGCGGACCTTCAGGGCGAAGGTGCGGGCGCTGCGCGGAATCCCGATCGATGCGATATCGATCGAGACGCAACCTTGGCGCTCCTGCTCCACCTCGCCCGCCATCCCGGCGGCGATCTGGCCGTAAACGGGAATATCCACGATCTCCTCGCGGTCGAGTTCTTCCGGGAAGACGACCGCGCGGGCCTTGCCGGGAAGGCGCTGGATGACGCCCTTGCGCTCAAGGGCGCGCAGATGGCTCATCGCCGCCGTTTGGCTGGCGAAGCCGAAATAGTGCTGAAGTTCACGGGTCGAAGGCATTACCCCCGTTTTCCGCTGGGCGGACTTCAGGTACTCGACGATCTCCCTCTGGCGCTGGGTCAACCCTTCCTGCATGGCTTATGTGAACAGTGTTCTTAGGAACAAACCATGTCCGTGAAATTACGGCAAGCGGAAATTCGTGGATTTCCCGCCTTGAGGCAGCGCCCGCAAAGCGGGATGATCCGCGCGATGTTTCGCCGAGCCAGTCTGCGCGCCTTCGCGCTTCTTGCCTTCTCCCTCCTTCTTCCCGCATGCGGTGGCGACACGCCGCCGCCCCGCCGCGCCCCGAGCAGCCCGACCGTCGCCACCTACGAGCAACCGGTCCGAGCCTCGACCGTCCCCCTCACCCCGCCGCCGCCCGTCGCCGCGGAGAGCGCCATCGTGATCGATCCCATCTCCGGCCGGGTCCTCTTCGCCAAGAATGCGGATACCCACCGCCCCATCGCCTCGACCCAGAAGCTGCTCACGGCGCTGGTGGTGATGGACGCCGGCAATATCGACAAACCGGTCACGATCTCCCCGGAGGATACGCTCTGCGAACCGACCAAGCTCTACCTGAAGCCCGGCGAAGTCCATAGCCGCCGCGACCTGCTGCGCGTGCTCATGGTGAAGAGCGCGAACGACGTGGGCCGCGCGCTGGCCCGCGACGTGGGCGGCAGCCAGGAAGGCTTCGCGGACATGATGAACCGGAAGGCAGTCTCGCTGGGCATGCGCCATTCCCATTTCTGCAATCCCCACGGTCTTCCCGACCCGAACCAGTTCTCGACCGCCCGCGACATCGCCATCGCCGCCCGCGCCGCATGGCGTAGCCAGACGATCCGGTCCTTCACGGCGCTGAAGAGCACCACCTTCCGCCACAACGACGGTCGCGTGAAGTCGCTCGACAATACCAACAAGCTGCTCAAGCGGGTGCCCTACTGCGACGGCTTGAAAACCGGCACGACGAATCTGGCGGGGCGTTGCCTCGTCTCGTCGGGTACGCTCAACGGCCGCTCCGCGATCGTCGTCGTGCTCAAGAGCAACTCGGCAAACGTGTGGAACGACTCGGAGAAGCTCCTGCGCTGGTCGCTGGAGCGTCCGGCGGCCCAGCAATGAGCGGGCCCGAACGGGAACTCGGGAAACTGGCCTCGGCCGGGCTTCTGCGCACGCTCCGCCCCTTGGATTCCGGCGCGGGACCGAGGGTGGTCCGCGAAGGCCGCGAGCTTTGGAACTTCGCCTCGAACGACTACCTCGGCTTCGCCTCCCATCCGCAGATCGCGGAAGCCTTCATTGACGGCATAAGGCGCTACGGCGCGGGTGCCGCGGCCGCGCGATTGGTGTGCGGCACGCTACCGCCTCACCGCGATCTCGAGGAGGCCCTGGCTGCGGCAAAGGGCTGCGAAGCGGCGCTGGCCTTTCCCTCGGGATTCGCCACTGCGGCGGGAAGCCTGCCCGCCTTGGCCGGCAAGGACGACGTGCTGGTATTGGACAAGCTCTGTCATGCATCGCTGATCGATGGCGCACGTCTCTCCGGGGCGACGATCCGCGTGTTTCCCCACAACGATGCCGCGAAGCTGGAGCGTCTGTTAGATGGAATCCGGCGCAAGAATGTCAGGTCGCGGGTGATCGTGGTGACCGAATCGGTCTTCTCGATGGATGGCGATGTCTGCCCCTTGAGAGAGATCGTGGAGATCAAGGAGCGCCACGGGGCCATGCTGTTCCTTGACGAGGCCCATGCCTTCGGCGTGCTGGGACCCCATGGGATGGGCCTTGCGGAAGCACTCGCACTGCAAGACCGGGTCGAGTTCCAGATGGGCACGCTGAGCAAGGCGGCCGGGTTGTCAGGCGGTTATCTCGCCACCTCCACCGCATGGCGCGACCTGCTGGTGAATCGTGCGCGCTCTTTCATTTACACGACCGCGCCGCCCCCCGCTCTCGCCCATGCGGGAATCGTGGCGCTCCATCTGATTCGCTCGGAGGAAGGTGCCGCGTTGCGCGAAAAACTCGCCACCAACATCGGTGCCTTCCGTCCCGGTCACGGCTCCGCGGTGGTGCCGGTGGTGATCGGGGACAACGACGCCGCCCTGCAAGCGGCCCGCGACATCGGGGACTCCGGATTCCTTGTCCCCGCGATCCGCTATCCCACGGTACCGCGCGGATCGGCGCGGCTGAGGATCTCCCTCTCCGCCGCCCATCCGCCGGAGATAGTCCGGGAACTGAAACACGCTATCGGCAGCTTCGGGGACTCCTGAGGGCAGGCATGCGGAATCGGCAGGACGGACGTTCTGCGAAGATCCCGTGAAGATCCCCGCAGCTTGCCTCCCCGAATGTCATTCCCAGAGTGACGGCATTGTCCCCCGATGCTCCTAATCTCCGCGGCCGGTTAGTTCGCGGTCCTCACCGCCACTACCAACGGCCGGTGATCCGAGGCAAGCGCCTCGGGAAGCACCTTCGCCGGTTCCACCGCCGTCAAGCCGCGGAGAAAGATATGGTCGATCTCCGACTCGGGTTGAGAGGCGGGGCAGGTAAGTGCCGGTTCCGATTTCGCCACCGCACTCCATGGAGCGCGAAGCGATAGCAAGGTTGCCGAGCCGGGGATGTCGTTGAAATCTCCCGCCAGGATCATCGGCTCGTGCCGGTTCTCCAGAACCTTCGCCAGCGTCTCCGCTTGCTTCAGACGCCGGGCAGCCTGCCTGTGGTCGAGGTGGACCGTAATCATGCGCAGCGGCTTGCCGTTGACCTTCACCTC
>CAMLOZ010000200.1 GCA_946481625.1 uncultured Haloferula sp.
CTGCGGTCGATGACGAGGGTTGCGAGATTGCTGATCGGACCGGTGCCCAGGGAGCCCGAGTTGCCGCCGTCCCCGATGCGCAAGGTGCCGGCATCGATGAAGTTGGTGCCGGAATGGCTGTTTGGACCCGTCAGGGTGAGCGTGCCGGTTCCGGATTTTTGCAGGCTGCTGGAACCGCCGATGCCCGCGCCGCTAAAGGTGTAGTCGAGCGTGGAGTTGTCGATGATGATGGCGCCCGGGGTGACCGTCTCCGCCACGGTGACGGTGGAAGTGGCCGCGGTGTCGTCAAATCGGACCGTGTCCCCGGCGTAGAACGCCGTGGCGACCGCGCTGCCGGTGAAGACCCAGTTGGTGTTGTTTTCCACGTTCCAGGTTCCGCCTCCGGGGCCGGAACCGGTCCAGGTGATGTCTCCGGCTTCGGAGCCCGTGATCACGAGATCGATGGTCGAGTCGACGGTGTTGTTCACCAGATTGCCGGTGATGCGGCCGGGGAGGGGCGCGAGTTGCAGCCCGGTGTAGCCCAATCCGCCGATGGTGCCGGAATAGTAGATGAGCGGATAAGTGCCGACGGGAATTTCCCCTTCCTGGGTAATCTGGATGAGGTGCTTCGGCGCCGTGCCTGCGACCACCGAGAGACCGTCCACCCCGGATATCACCGCCGAGTCTTGCACCGCCCCGCCGAGACGGAAGGACGAGGGCTCATCGGTGGAGAGGTTGGCAGTGCGGAAGGTCGCGCCAAGGCCGACGTTCACGAAGCTGGTCGGGACGACGCCTTGCTGGAGCGCGGCGATGACGTTCGCCACCGGCTCGCCGGCGCTGAAGGTCACAACGCGCGCCTGATCGATATGACCATCGAAATAGGAACCGCCGCCGGGGCTCACGGACATGTGCGGTGCGCCATGGACCGGGATTCCTCCGTAGGGCGAGCCTTGGGCGACACCATCGATGTACAAGGTGGTGGATCCTCCCGCGCGGACCAATGCGAGATGGACCCAGGTGTCGGCTTGGAAAGAGCCGGCCGCGCCTCCGTCGCCTCCGATCCAGGCTACATTATGGGAGCTTGCTCCCCAGCCATTGCCCTCCAGCGAAAGCTTGAAGGCTCCGCTCGACCCGGACAGCGTGAAGACATCGCCGTTCTGGGCGCCGATGCCGGCCGCGCGGGCGAAGACGCCGAAGGCGAAATTGTCGGCGGGCAGACTGCTGAACATGTTGCCCGAGTACCAGCCTTCGTTGTTGGTACTGGAGGTGTCGAGATATGCGGTCGAGCCGGTGGCATTCGGGTGGAAGGAGGCGTTGCCCGTGGTTGCGGAGCCGCCATTGATTTCATCCGAATAGTGGCGGTTGTTGCCGGAGCTATCCTGGGGCTTGTTGTTTGCTCCGAGGCTTCCGGCCTCGCCGAGCGGATATTCCGCAAAGGGAACGATGGTGGCATGGGAGGCCGCCGTGCAGAGAAGCGTGGCGATCAGGGTTGTTGGAGCGATCGGGCGGGTTTTCATTGGGGTCGGGTAAAAACGGATCGGGATCCGTGGGCAGGGTCGGGTTTTTGGCAGGAAATACCGGCGGCGCCCCGGGATTACCGGAACGCCGCCGCGACCTCCTGGAAATCAGCGTGGTCCTCCGGCGCGGGGAACGTGGCCCGGCCGGCGCGCGCGAGTACGCGCGGGAAAGGGAAGCGGAGGGGAGCAGTGGGTTGTTTGCATGATCTCGCGCGGATCAATCGCTCCCGGGTCTCAGGAACGATGGCATCCAAGACCATTCCCGCGGCTTCCGTCAGTCGCATGCTTGGGTGACAGGGTCACCCGAGCTCTCACCTACGATGTCCCAAGTACTTCACCACCGCCTCCGTGCGGGTGTGCACGTGCAGCTTCTCGTAGATCCGGCGCAGGTGGGTGCGCACGGTATCGAGGCTGATTCCCAGGGTTCCCGCGATTTCCTTGTAGAGAGCGCCATTGGCTAACAAGCCGAGGATCTCCTGCTCGCGCGGAGAGAGCCTGGCTCCCTCCGGTTCCGGCGGGCTGGGAGCCCGGAAGGAATCCACGACCTTGCGCGCGATGCTCGGCGACATCGGCGAGCCGCCGCCGCGGATCTGCCGGATGGCATCGCAGAGTTCCTCGCCTGCCGCCCGTTTCAACAGGTAACCGGAAGCCCCGGCCTTGAGGGCATCGAAGATCAGGTCGCTTTCCTCGTACATGGTGAGGACGAGGATGGGGAGATCCTTGAAGCGCGGCTTGAGGGTGGCGATCAATTCGACGCCATCCATGCCCGGAAGTCTGATGTCCACCACGAGGATGTCGGGAATGCTGGCGGGCAAGGCGTGGAGCGCTTCCTCCGCGGAGGGATAGGTCGCCAGGACCTGCATGTCCGGCTGGCTGTCGAACAGGGCCTGCAGCTCCTCGGCGAGGGGCAGGTTGTCTTCCACGAGGCTGATGGTACAAGGTTTCATGCTCCGGCGGTCCATGGGACCAAAAGGGTGACGCGGGTTCCTCCCGCAGGTGAGGGGCCGATGGTGCAGGTGCCGCCGATTTCGGCGAGACGCCCGCGCATGTTGGCGAGGCCGTCGCCGGAATCGTCTTCGTCGTGTGCGATGCCTTTGCCGTTGTCGGTGACGGCGAGTTCGATCGCGTCGCCCTTCGAGTGAAGGCTGATCGTCACGCGGTTCGCCCCGGCGTGCTTCACCACGTTCTGGAGAGCTTCCTTCACGGCCATCAGCAGCGGGTGGCGGATTGCGAAGGGAAGGACCGACTCGCGGTCCGAAGGGGGCGACTCGAAGTGGCAGGAGAGACCGGCATCGGCCAGATAACCGGTGGCGTGGTTGCAGAGGTAGTCGGACAGGCTGCCGAGGGTGTCGTGGCGCGGATTCACCGCCCAGACGATCTGGTCCAGCGCGCCGACGGTGCCGCGTGCCTCGCCCGCGAGTTTTGTAAGAAGGGCGGGGTCGTGCCCGGGGGAACGCTTGAGCCGGTCCGCAAGAAGGGCCATGTGGGTCAGGCGCGCGCCGATGTCGTCGTGCATGTCGCGCGCGATGCGCAGCCGGTCCTGCTCGATGGCACGGGCCGCTTGTGCCAGTTGCAGCTTGTGGCGCAGCCGCCGCACCGAGACCCACCAGGCGAGTCCCGCTGCCAGCAGGAAGGAGCCGAGCGCGAAAGCACCCATGCGAAAGGGGCTCTTCCACCAAGGGGTGGGGATGGTGAAGACGTGCGACTGGATCTGCCGGCTCCAGCGTCCGTCCGTGTGGCGGGCTTGAAACTCGATCGGATACACGCCGGGTTGCTCGCAGGTGATGGTCGCCGTTTCGCCGCTGCCGCACTCCAGCCAGGTGGAACTCTCGGCGGGCTGCCTCCAGCGGAAGACCAGCAGATCCGGCGCGGCGTCATCCTTGGCGGCGGCCAAGGTGAATCCGAGTTTCCGGGTGCCCGGTGGCAGTTCCTCCGTCTGCCCGATCTCGCGCTCGTCCGCGCTGATGCTGGCGATCCGCGGATGAAGTTCCGGATAAACTTCGAGCTCGCCGACCTGCGGTCGGCAGACCGCATCGATGGGATTCACGATCCGGACGAAGCGACCCGAGAAGCTCACTCCGGTGCCGTCCTCCGCCTGGATGAGGTCGCGGCCGCCCGGCGGGACGTGCGAGCCGTCCTGCCGCATGCGGGCCCGCCAGCGGATTTCGCCCGGCTGCCCGGTGCCGTCGTCGCCGAGAACCTGCACCTCGTAGTCGCCGAGGCGCTCGGGGGCGGTGCCATCGAGGCGGCTGCGCAGGACGATGTAGTCCAGGGCGCGGGTAATTCCCAGATCGACTTCAAAGTGGAAATTGCGGGCAGGATGCCAGTCGGCCGGATGGGAGAACGAGGCGGCGAACCCATCCGTGAGGAAATGGGGATAGAGGCCTTCGTAAACCGGCCCCGAAGCGCGCACCGGTCGACCGAGCGCGACATTCGACGAGCGCAGGGGATCGGCCTGGATCTGGAACTCGTTGATCACGCAGTTGCCATTGCGGCTGCGGCCGATCACCCGCTGGCCGCTGATATGGCTGGCGTCCACCGGGAGAAAACGGAGGCGGAAGCCGGTCACGCCGGTGAGCGCGGCCGGTGCGCGCACGGTTAGCACGGTCTGGTCGAGGCCGTCCGAAAGATAGATCCAGTCGCCATCCACACGGACCAAACCGGGGTTGAGCGGGAACGAATCGGTGAGGACCTGGCTCGGCTTAAGCGGCTTCCAATTGCCGTGCCGGCTCGGCTTGCCGTCGGAGGTGACGGCGAGTTCCAACTGCGCCGGGTAGGCACCCTTCTCCTTGGAGATGTGCCAGGTGGTGAATTGGAAGACCTGCGCCTCGAGCGGCTTCTCGGTGGCGAAGACGATCACCTGTTCCTGGAATTGGGCGCGGTCCATGTCCAAGCCGTTGCCGGGATTCACGTCGCCATCGAGAAGTTCGGACAGCGGGTGCCCGAAGTTCATCTGTGTCGATTCCACGACACGGATCGGCAGCAGCGGGGCCGCGTGAAGGCCGCCGGCCAGCATCAGGCCGAAGATGGGTTTCCAAGACAGCATCGCCTCTCCGGCGGAGCATACGTCAATATGACCCACCTGTCCCGCAAGCCTGACAGCCTGCCGCGAAGCTGCAAGAGTCGCATGAAGATGCGACTCGCCCCGGTGAACCGGATGCTAGGGCGTGACCACCAGACGGAGGTAGGCGGTTCCGGGGGCTGTTCCGCTGGAGAAGGTGAGTCTCGCCTCGATCGTTTCGGGGTCGTCCTGGGCGGGCGAGACGGTCTGCAGCGCGATGTCGCCGGTGCGGCTGCCGTCGCTCGCGCCGGAATCGTGCCACGCGACGAGATCGGTGGACCATTGCACGGCGGCGGTGACATCCGTGGCCGACTTCGAGCGGGGGAAGCGGGCGGTGAAGCTGCCGTTCAGGAAGGCGACCGCCTTGATGGCCGCGCGGTCAGTGGCATCGCCGAAATAGTATTCCAGGATGTTCGCAGTTCCGTCCGCATCGTCATCGTCCTCGGGATTGCTCATCCCTCCCGCTTGGAGGAAGGCTTGCAGGGGACGGTCGTGGATGATTCCCGAAGCGGATGTCGGGTCGGCCAGGTCGTGGAAATCCCCGTCGATCAGGGTGATGGCCACGGTCTCGTCGCCCTCGGCGGCGGAGTCTTCCAGTACTTGCACGCTCAGACTCGCCGAGGCCTCGCCGGCGGGGATTTCGATGGTCCCGGGCAAGGCGGCGAAATCGAAGCCGGTTTGGGCCGAGCCGGAGGTCGAATAGGAGACCGCGAGAGGGGATGAAGCCAATCCGGTGCGGGTGAAGGTGAAGGTCAAAGTACGATCTTCGCCGTACTCGCCGCCGCTGGCATCCGTGGCCTCCACGCTCACCGCGGCGGGCACCGCGGCCGATGCATCATAAGGGATCGCCAGAAAGCGCAGGTCGATCTGCTGGAAGTTCCCGTTCAACTGCGGCAGGTCCTGGGTGAAAATTCGGAAGGAATTCCCGCTCGCGGAATAGCTGGCGAGGTTGTCGGGGGCGCCGGACGAGTCGGTCGAATCGGCGCTGAGGAAGAGAGCGCTGTTGGAGGGATTCACAACCGTGCCGTCGCCGAAGGTGAGTTGGTAGTAAGCGGAGGTTTCGACCAGCGTGGCACCGAGGGTCGAGAGGCGGTCGTTAAGGGCGGTCACGGTGCCGTTGCTGCGGATCCGGCCGCTCAGGACGCCCGGTGCGGAAGAAGGGACGTAGAGGAAGTTGAAGCTCCCGTTCTGTGAGGTGGAGGCGTTGTCGCGCACATCGACGAACCACTGGCCCTGGCCTTTCCGGATGGAGACGACGTTATCGCCGTCGGTGCCGCCGTTGCCCGTGGCGAAGGCGAGGAAATTGCCGGAGGTGGCCAAGCCGGAGATCGTGTAAAGGCCATCGCCGGAGCGGGCCACGCTCGTGCCCGCGGGAAGATTGCCGCTGAGGACATCGCCATCCGCGGAGACGGAGGCACCGGTCCATCCGCCCGGATAGGGCAGGTAGGCAACCGCGGTCCGCTCGCTTTCTTCCGCGGTGGCGGGATTGGCATCGGAGGCATTGTTGTTCGAGTTGTCGATCACGCTGACCCACGCCTTGCCGGATCCGCTGGCGTAGGGGAGCGCGAGGTTGTCCATGGCCCCGCCCGCACCGGCGGAGGTGGCGAGGGTGATACCCGCGGAGAAGTTCGGAGCGGTTCCGTTGATCTTGAGTTCGATATCGCCGGCGTTCGTGCCCGGCGAGGTGAAGTCCCTCGGTGATCCCGTGCCTGCCTCGACCTGCCATGCCGGAGCGACGAGCGCGGCGGAGGCGGTGGAAGCGGAGGGTGCTGCCGGTTCGGTGACGACGATCACGGAGACGGGTGCGGCCGAGCCGGTGTTGCCCTCGTTATCGACCGCTTTCGCGATGAGCGTGTAGCTGCCCGCGGAGACGTTGTTCCATGCGACCGAGTAGGGGGCACTGCTGTCCTGGCCGATCAGCGTGGTGCCGCGGTAGAACTCGACCCGATCGACCGTGCCGTCGATGTCGGAGGCCTCCGCCTCCAGGACGATGCTTCCGGGAGCGGCGGCGACGGTGCCGTTCGCGGGAGAGGTCAGTTCGACTTGCGGATCGAACATCACGCCGTCGGTGACGAAGCTCTGCACGGGCGTGGTGACGGCCACGATACCGTCGCTGACGGTGGCATACCACTCGTAGCGGGTTCCCGGCTCCAGACCGGACCACACGAGGGCGGCTTCGCCCGGGGCC
>CAMLOZ010000201.1 GCA_946481625.1 uncultured Haloferula sp.
GGCAGTGGAAGGAGATCGCGCGATGGGAACCGCGGTTTCTGCGGTCTGCAAAAGTTATTACCGCTGAGTCTCGTTGGGCTGCTGAGCGGATAAGGGAGGTCCATCCCCAGGCCGACGTCAGGCAGGTCGAATATGGGGTGAATCCAAGCTTCTATCAGGTTCCTTGGGTGCCGGATACCCGCGAGCCATATGCAATTTTTGCAGGTGCAATCTCGCGCGGCAAAGGGATCGACGTCCTGCTAGATGCTCTCAAGCAATTGGGTCACCGCCAATGGAGATTGAAAGTGGCCGGAGACGGTGAATTACGGGAAGCCGTGGCGCGCAGCGGTATCCCGGGAATCGAATTGTTGCCGATGCTGAAGTGGGACCAACTGCAGAAGGAGTTGGCGGGCGCGCTCTGCCTGTTGCTACCCACTCGGGCGGACTCAAGCCCGAATGTGGTGAAGGAGGCACGGGTGATTGGCCTGCCGGTGGTCACAACTCCCCATGGCGGGCAGAGCGGCTATATCCTCGATGGTATCAACGGCTTCATGGTGGAGCCTTTGGAAGCCAATGGCCTTGCCGCCGCGCTGTCGCGATTGATGGACAATATCCCGCTCGCACTTCGAATGGGAAAGGCGCGGCATGAGGAAGACCGGGAATATTTTCAGCCCCGCCACACGGTGGAGAAGTTCCTCGCCATTTACCGGGAACTGTTGAATCTCCCCGCCGCGGCGGAGCAAATGCCACGGATAACCAACGGATTGACCGGACAGTGAGCGTGGGAAACTTGAAGCTGCTGCTGCTCTGTGGCCAGTCGCCGGTTTGGCGTTTCTGGGCGAGATTGCGCGGGGCCGAAGTCGCCTCGGATGCGCGCATTATCGGGCGACCGTACTTTCGAATCTCCCGGGGGGGCAAGCTAGTGGTTTCGCAAGGCTGCTCGATTCTGAGCGGCCTCATCTCCAATCCCTTGTCTGGAAACACACGCAGTACCTTGTGGGTGATGGATCCGGGAGCGAGCATCGAGTTGGGGCCGCGGGTGGGGTGCAGCAGCGTGTGCATTTGTGCGGCGAAGCGGATCCTCATAGGCGAGGGCACTATTCTCGGTGCGGGATGTCTGGTGGTGGACAATGACTTCCATTTGCCGGAGGGCGAGTGGGGATGGTCTGATCACGCCGCGGCGACAGCCGTTCCCGTTGTGATCGGGCGGGGATGCTTTCTGGGTGCACGGGTGATCGTTTTAAAAGGAGTGACGATCGGCGACGGCGCGGTGATCGGCGCTGGCTCCGTGGTGACCCGGGATGTCCCTGCGTATCATATGGCAAGCGGTAATCCGGCGACCTGCCGTCCTTTGAAGGAGCCTTGGATCCGGAAAGATCGGGGCGCACGAAGCCTCTGAAAAGGGATGGATAAATCCGAGATCTGGATTGTGATTCCTGTGCACAACAGGAAGGGGACCACCCGTACCTGTTTGGAGCGGTTGCGGGATCAAGGCATCTTCTCCAATGCTACCATCTGTCTGGTGGACGATGCCTGCACTGACGGCACCCGCGAAATGGTCGAAACAGAGTTTCCGGAAGTCTATCGTGTGGATGGCAATGGTCATCTGTACTGGGGTGGAGGCATTCTGGAAGGCATGTTGGTTGCACATGACGCCGGGGCTCAGGTTACGGTCTGGCTCAACGACGATTGCGTTCCCGAGGCCGGCGCGGTGGACACGGTGATCGCGCGCGCACTCGAGACCCGCGGAATCTGCGGAGGAGTTTGCCATGATCCCGCGGACCCCGGGGTGCTGACTTACAGCGGGACTAGGAGCGGGAGCGATGCGATGGTGAACCCCGGGCCCGGCAAGACCGAGCCGGTCGAACTGATCAACGGGAACCTCGTGGCGGTGCACCGGGAGGTGGTGGAACGGATCGGATTCCCGCCCGGCCGCGAGCTCCCCCACTACGGTGGCGACTCCGTCTATTCGCTGCGGGCGACCCGCGCCGGCATCCCCTGCGAAGTTCATGGCGATGCGCGCGCCACGAACCCGCCGAATCCGTATTTCGACCGGTTCGGGACCACGAAGCCAGCCTGGCTGCTTTTGCAGGAACCCTTCCGCATCGGCTCGATCCTCTACCTGCCGACTTATTGGCGCTTTCTGCGAGAGGCCTTCGGCTGGCGGGCGTTCTTACGATGGCCGGCGTACTTCGTCCGGTTGGCACGGCAGTTCAGCCTGGCCGTCAGACGGCAGCTCTCCTCTTCCCCATGAGCGAACCCCTCTGCGTTTTCCTCACCGGTTCGCTCCAGCCCTATGCCATCGATTTCTACCGGGCGGTGGAGCGGGCGCTACGCGGCCATGGCTGGCGCTTCCTCGTGCTGGTGGGCAGCCGGTCGACGTACCGCCCTTGGGCCAGCATGGGCATCGACGAGAGCGATCCCTTGTTCGAATTCGTCGGCGGCAAGCCCGCGCCGGAGTGGGTGCAGAAGCTGTTGGGCTCGGGCGCGCGGGACAAGATCCTCTTGCCTGGAGGTGCTGCGGTCACCGGTCGTCTTGAGGCGCTCGCCCCCGATCTGCTGATCCTGAACGAACGGAATCCGCTCAATCTCCAGGCGGCCTTGTGGGCAAAGAAGAAAGGCATCCCGCGGCTGCTTTCCACGGACATCGGGAAAGCCCCGCCGCCCCATGCGGCCACCAAGGTGCACCTTGTCTATCACCGCTTGCTCGCGGGGCTCTTCGACGGAGTCATCGCCAAGACTCCCGAAGCGATGACCGCCTTCGCGAAGGCGGGTGCTCCCGGGCCGGTGCTCGCCCCGCACGGCATCGATACCGCCCGCTTTCCTCTGCCGCAGTCGCCGAAGGCGGATCCCTTCCGTTTTCTTTTCGTAGGTGTTCTGGAAGCGCCGAAAGGTCTCGATACCCTCGTCGCCGCGGGACGCTTGCTTCAAGAGCGCGGGTATCGCTTCGAGATCCGCTTGGTCGGGAGCGGATCATGGAAGCCTGCCGCAAACGACGAGCGCGCGGAGTGGCTCTCGCTCGCGGGGTTCAAGGAAGGCGACGGGCTCCTGGCGGAGTATCAAGCCGCGGGCGCATTCGTGCTGCCGTCCTACGGCGACACCTACGCCGTGGTCGTCCATGAAGCGGCCTCCTGCGGCTTGCCGGTTTTCGTCAGCCACGCGGCGGGTGCCTGCCACACGCTGGCGATCGAGGGAGTCAGCGGCTTCCGGATCGATCCCGGCGACCCCGAAGCGCTCGCCGCAAAGATGGCAGGCCTGCTGGATGACATAACTCTTCAGCGCAAGTTGGGTGAAGGTGCTCGCGGACTCGCGCTGAAATGGTGCACCGTCCGCTCCGGCGAACGGGTCGCGGATTGGCTCCTCGCTTTCCATCGCAAGCCTGACTGATGAATTCCAATCTTCAAATCTCGGCCCCGCGCAAGCGGGTCCTCATCGTCGGTGCCGGTTTCTCCGGTGCCGTGCTCGCGCGGCAGCTGGCGGAGCAGGCGGGGATCGCCTCGCTGGTCATCGATGAACGCGCCCATACTGCCGGCAACTGCCACTCCGAGCGCGACGAGGCGACCGGCGTGATGCTCCACAAGTACGGCCCGCACATCTTCCACACCGACAACGAGAGGGTCTGGGACTACATCCGGCGGTTCACCGAGATCGTCCCGTATCGCCACCGGGTGAAGGCCAGCATCGATCGCGGAATTTTCTCGCTGCCGGTGAATCTCCACACCATCAACCAGTTTTTCGGGAAGCGCTTCAATCCCGATGAAGCGAAGGCTTTCATCGAGAAGCTCGGAGACAAAAGCATCATCGATCCCGTCACCTTCGAGGACCAGGCGCTGCGCTTCATCGGCCGCGACCTCTACGAGGCTTTCTTCCACGGCTATACGAAGAAGCAATGGGGCTGCGAACCCACCGAGCTGCCCGCGTCGATCCTCGCCCGCCTGCCGGTGCGTTTCGACTACGACGATTCCTACCACAAGAGCCGCCACTCCGGCATTCCGCGGGACGGTTATACCGCGTGCATCGACGGGATCCTCGGCCACGACCTGATCGAGGTGAAGCTATCGACCTCCTTCGATACCGCGATGTCCGGTGATTTCCTCCACGTCTTTTACACCGGCCCGATCGATGCCTGGTTCGGCTATTCGGCCGGCCGCCTCGGCTACCGCACGGTGTTCTGGGATCGCGTGGAAGCGGAGGGCGACCTCCAGGGCTGCAGCCAGATGAACTACACCCAGATGGATGTGCCCCACACCCGCGTGCACGAGGACAAGCACTTCACGCCATGGGAGAAGCACGAGCGTACCGTCGGGCTCGTGGAGTTCAGCAAGGAGACGGAGGCGGGAGACATTCCCTACTACCCGAAGCGTCTTGCAAACGACAAGGATGGCTTGAAGAGCTATCTGGCGATGGCCAGCTCGCAAGCAGGGGTCTCATTCCTGGGGCGTCTGGCGACCTATCGTTACATGGACATGCACCAGGTTATCGGCGAAGCTCTCGACTTCGCCGATGCGTGGTTGCAGGCGCTCCGGGCGGGTTCCGGTCTGCCGGTGTTCCCGGCGGAATCATTTCTCTAATCTTGGGCTTGGCGGGCAGAACTAGGATCACCCCTGCGGGCTAATCCAATCATTCCAGACATGATCTATACGCTCTCAAACATCGCAGAACACATCGGTGATCGTTTCTCCTCCTTGGCTTTATATCTACGCAAGCGCAAAGCGGCTAAGGCTGCTGCCAAGCTCCCGAAAATGCTATTCGCCGCGGAATCGCTACAAAAGCTTCTCGCAGAATTTGAATTCGAGACAGTTCTAGATGTCGGCTGCGGAGCGGGCGAGCAGGCCGAAGTGTTCTTGAATCATGGTAAGAAAGTGACCGCGATTGATTATGGAGAATCGGTCTATTTCCGGCAAAACAGTGGGCGCCTCAGAACGATTATCGCGGACGTCAATACGCATGCCTTCGATCAGCAATTTGACTGCGTGTGGTGTTCGCACGTTCTTGAGCACCAGCTTAATCCGCACCTGTTCTTAACCAAGATGCATTCCCTCGTCAAAGAAGGAGGTATCATCTGTGTTACCGTCCCACCCCTGAAGCACGAAATCGTGGGCGGGCATGTGGCGCTATGGAATGCGGGCATCCTCCTTTACCACTTGGTCTTGGCCGGATTTGATTGCCGCGATGCCAAGGTGAAGACATACGGTTACAACGTTTCTGTGATTGTTCGGAAGAAGTCGATCAATGCCTTGGGCCTCATCGAGTACGATTCGGGCGATATTAGGAAGATCCGGAGATTCCTCCCCGTTGAGTTACCCTATCGCACCACACATAACGATGATCCTTTTGATGGTAGGATTAGCTCTCTCAACTGGTAGGAAGTCAGAACGGCTCCCTATGGTAATAACTCCACGCGAAAAAATGCCCTGCCTGACGGGGATGATTCGTAGTATTGTCCGATATTATCCTGTGGTGTTACAATTTCTTGGAGAAACCACGAGCCTTCCTCCAGAGTGGTGCTTCGGTAAACGGCGTAATTTCTCTGGGGGATGGCATTCCAAGTCAGACGAGCGTATCCAGGGAAAAGTGCCAGAATCACATTAGTTTTCGGCAGCGCGGCTCCCGGCGGTAGCCCCTCGGGATCGTTGGCGAGAGTCGAGATATCTACCGGGGATAGCGCTGTGTGATGGATCTGAACTTCGTCGAGCCATCCGTTGAAGCCCGGCGCTGGTCCGCCATTGCTGGTTCGGGCACCGAATCGCAGGGCTGCTGACGTGGAACGGATCACAGGTGCGGGGCGCCGCATTTCCTCTTCACCGTCGATGTAAAGAACTGCCTGCCCTCCTGGTTGCGAGGTTACGGCAACATGGTGCCACCGCCCATCGAACAATTGGGTTGTCGATATGAGTGGAGCCTCTGCCGAAGTAGCTACAAACCGCACTTTGCCCGCGTGTCCTTCTGGATTTATCTCGAAGATGTAGCCGTCCAGCGATCCACTTGCCATTTTAGAGAGCGGCACCCCGTAGCCCGCAACCCCGAGTTCTTGCTTGATCCAGAAAGCAATTGTGAACGGTACCCGTGTTAGAGGGAAGACCTCGCCCAGATCGACGTGCTGACCCGGTTGGAATCGAAATGCAGTCCCCACGCGGCCCGGGCCCGTAGCTGTTGGAGGAGAAGGTGACGAAGGTTTGCCATGGAAGGAGTAGATGTCATCCGCGACCGCAGTTCCGTGGTAGGTCGATTCGCAGCGCCACCAACCTACCGGACCTGGTGCAGGTGGCGTGACCAAGAGGGTGCCGGACCAAGTCAGTTGCGGAACTTGGACGATTTGTCCAGGAGAAAAGTCACGTCGGTATAACCAGAGTCGGGTTCGACTTCCGTCGTTGTAGACGAACGAATGTCCTGTGGATATCCAACCCGGAAGCGCCGTGCCCGGCGAAGGGATATTTGCTGCAATATATGCTTGCGTGGCTTCGGTGGCTTGCAGCTGCAATGTTGCAGGAATTCCGCCCGCGACCCGGGTAATCAAGGAATTCGCAAACTCAGCAGGAACCTCCTCCCAAACGTAGTTTCGATTGGAGAAGGCCAGGACACCGTTCTCCAATAGACTTGGAGTAAAACCCGATCCGGAGGCTTGGATGCGAGGGAACGGCCAACTAATCCGGCCGTCGGTAGCTACGGAATCCGCCGGAGTGAGTGTCCGGAAATTTTCGATGCGATGGAATGTTAGAAACTTCGCATCATGATAGTTTGTTCCCAGCCAAGAGG
>CAMLOZ010000202.1 GCA_946481625.1 uncultured Haloferula sp.
CTGGCCGTCCTCGGACAGCAGGATCTCGCCCACCTCGCCCACGCGCTCGTCGTTGGCGTCATAGACGGCGGCGCCCTCAAGTCGGTCGGCCGTGAGATCCTCCCCGGTGGCGGTCTTCCAGCCGCGGAAGATCAGCTCGGAGCAGTAGATGTTCTCGGAGTCGAAACGGTAGCGCGGGTCGTATTCCTTGCCGAGGTCCTCGCGCATGGCGTTCAAAGCAACGGGGATGTGCTTGCGTTTGTCCTCGTCGAAACGGTAGGCCCAGAACTTGTGCCCGCGACCGCGCTGGATGTAGTCCTGAAGCGGGGTTTCCTTCACCGGGCCGATGGCTTCGAGGACGATCCACTCGTCGCCGTCGCGAGTGACCATCCCGCAGTGGGAATAGGGGGATTCGGTAGCGCCTTCGATGGCATCGACGAGGTCCATGCCCGGCTCGTTCGGCAGGGATTGGAAAAGGATGTCGCCCTCCATGGGGTTGTAGGCGGTTTGCTTGTCGCCGCTGCAGGCGGGGAGGGTGAAGAAAAGCAGGGGAAGCCAGCGCATCATGAAGGGAGGCTAGCGGAAATCCGGTCTCAAGCAAGATAGGTCCGGCAGGGCGGAGGGGATTCGCGAAAAGACCCGAGATCGCGGATCGACGCCGGGGGTTGCTTGGTGAAGCCTTTCCGCAGATGCCCGCCGCGCGCGTCCTGATCGACGGCCCTTCCGAGCTCGTCTTCGACTATGCCATTCCCGACGGCCTGCCGGTCGTGGCGGGTTGCCGCGTGCGCGTGCCGCTGAGGAACAAGACCTCGCAGGGCACGGTGCTGGACCTGGTGGAGACGCCGGGCGACCTCGGTTTCGCGCTCCGGCCGCTGCATTCGCTCAGCGATCCCGATCCGCTGATCACGCCCAAGCTGCTCGAAGCGGGCCGCTGGATCGCCGACTACTATGGATGCAGTATCGAAAGCGTGATCCGCGCGCTGCTCCCGGAAGCGGTCCGCACCGAGGACAACTCGGCGAAGGTACGGAAGACGGTCGTGCTGGAAAAAGATCCTGCGCCGGAAGTGCTGGCGAAGATCACGAAGCGCGCCCCGAAGCAGGCGGCGATCCTGGCGCTGCTGGCCCACGCGCCTGAGCGGAAGATCGCGCTGGCGGATCTGGGCGAAGGCGCTTCCGCCTCGGTAAAGTCGCTCGCGAAGCAGGAACTCGTACGCATCCTCGAAGAGGAAGTGCGCCGCGACCCCGAGGCCGACGGCATCGAGGAAATCCTGCCTGACGCCCCTCTCCTGCTGAACGAGGAACAGGCCGTGGCGCTGGAGGTGGTGCTCGAATCGCTGCAATCCCCCGATGCCGCGCCGCGACCGCCGATCCTGCTTCACGGCGTGACAGGTTCCGGGAAGACCGAGGTCTATCTGCAGGCGGCGAGACGCACGCTCGATCTGGGCAAGACGGTGCTGGTGTTGGTGCCGGAGATTTCGCTGACGCCGCAGACGGTGCGGCGCTTCCGTTCGCGCTTCGCCGACATCCAGGAGCAGGTAGCCGTGCTGCACTCGAATCTCTCGCAGGGCGAGCGCTTCGACGAGTGGCACCGCATCCGCAAGGGCAAGGCGCGGATCGTTATCGGCGCGCGCTCCGCGGTCTTCGCGCCGCTGCCGGATCTGGGATTGATCCTGGTGGATGAGGAGCACGAGAATTCCTACAAGCAGGACCAGATCCCGCGTTACCACGGCCGGGACGTGGCAGTCCTGCGGGCCTCGCTGGAAGGCTGCACGATCGTGCTCGGCTCCGCGACGCCCTCACTGGAGTCCTATCAGAACACGCTGGAGGGAAAGTATCGGATGGTGCGCTTGATGAAGCGGGCCGACGGGCAGTCGCTGCCGCTGATCCGGGTGCTCGACATGCGTCTGGAATCGAAGAAGCACAAGGGCGGCATGGCGATCCTCTCGGACCGCCTGAGGGTGGCGCTCGAACAACGGATCGCGAAGAACGAGCAATCGATCCTGTTCCTGAACCGCCGCGGCTTCGCGCGTTCGCTGCAATGCCCGTCCTGCGGCCACGTCTGCATGTGCCCGCATTGCTCGGTCTCGCTGACCTACCACCGCGAGGACGAGCGGCTGATGTGCCACATCTGCGGACATCAGGCGGTGGTGCCGAAGAAGTGTCCTGAGTGCCGCGACCCGGCGATCGCCTTGCAGGGTTTCGGCACGCAGAAGGTTGAGGAGGTGCTGGCAAAGGTGCTGCCCTCCGCAAGGATCGCGCGCATCGATGCCGACGCGATGCGCAAGAAGAACGCGCTGCGCGATTTGCTCAATGCGTTCCAAGCGCGGAAGATCGACGTGCTGGTAGGCACGCAGATGATCGCGAAGGGATTGCATTTCCCGAACGTGACTCTGGTTGGGATTCTCAACGCGGACATCGGTTTGCACGTCCCGGATTTCCGTTCGGGGGAGCGGACGTTCCAACTCATGACGCAGGTGGCGGGACGGGCTGGGCGGGGCGAGTTGGAGGGCGAGGTGATCGTGCAGACCTTCACGCCGCATTCCCCCTCGATCCAGTTCGCGCGGCACCATGACTTCGACGGCTTCGCGGAGCAGGAACTGGAGTTCCGGAGGCAGTTCGAGTTCCCGCCCTTCGCGCACTGCGCGATGCTGACGAGCCGTTCGACACACGAGCGGCGGGCGGAGTTCACCTTGCAAACGCTGCACCGCCGCTTGAGCGAGGATTGCCCGCCGGGGATCAGCTTGGGGGAGCCGATGCCGAGTCCCTTGGTGAGGTCACACGGGCAGTTCCGGTTCCAGTTGATGCTGCGTAGCGCGAAGGCGCGGCCGCTGACGCGGCATGTGCAGCAGGTGTTGCAGAAGACCACGCTGCCGGAGGATGTGACAGTGGTGTTCGATATGGATGCGTGGAGTTTTACGTAGCCCGGGACCGCGAGGCGATAGTGCTTCTGCTTTCTCGGTCCGAGGCGACCTGCCAACCCTCCAAGCGAGGCAGGCGCCTCGCGATCCCAGGGGAGTGACTTCTTGCTCCACCTTCGGCCCGGGCGCTGCTAAGAGTGGTCATGCCTTGGAGCATCACTTTTTCCGGACGGACGCATGGCTTCGCCGATCTGCGGACGCTGATGGCAAAGGCAACTCCGCAACGCTCGGGAGATGTCCTTGCGCGAATCGCGGCGGAATCGGCGGAGGAGAGGGTGGCAGCGCAGTATCTGCTGGCGGATCTGCCGCTGGCCCACTTTCTGGAAGATCCCTTGATCCCCTACGAGGAAGACGAGGTGACGCGCTTGATCCACGATCGCCATGATACCGCGGCCTTCGCACCCGTGGCGGGCATGTCGGTGGGTGAGTTCCGCGATTGGCTTCTCTCCTATGAAACGACCGCGGAGGTCCTGACGGCGGCAGCTCCCGGACTCACGCCGGAGATGGTCGCCGCGGTGAGCAAGATCATGGCAAATCAGGATCTGATCCTGGTCGCTTCAAAATGCGAGGTCGTGACCCGGTTCCGCAATACCATCGGTTTGCCCGGCCGGCTCTCGGTGCGTTTGCAACCGAATCATCCGACCGACGACCTGCGGGGAATCGCCGCCTCGATGTTGGACGGCTTGCTGATGGGCTGCGGGGACGCGGTGATCGGGATCAATCCGGCGACGGACCAGGTCCCGACCGCCTGTGCCCTGCTGCACCTGATGGACGACCTGATCGCGCGCTACGACATCCCCACGCAATCCTGCGTGCTGGCGCATGTGACGACCCAGTTGCGGGCCATCGTGGAGGGCGCGCCGGTCGATCTGGTGTTCCAGTCCATCGCGGGGTCACAGGCGGCGAACAAGAGTTTCGGCATCGATCTCGCGCTGCTGCGGGAGGCCCGGGACGCGGCACTCTCGTTGAAACGCGGACCGGTGGGCCAAAACGTGATGTACTTCGAAACCGGCCAAGGCAGCGCACTCTCGGCAAACGCCCACCACGGCATCGACCAACAGACGATGGAAGCACGCGCCTATGCGGTGGCGCGGGAGTTCTCGCCGCTACTGGTGAACACCGTTGTCGGTTTCATCGGCCCGGAATATCTTTACGACGGGAAGCAGATCATCCGCGCGGGATTGGAAGATCACTTCTGCGGCAAGCTGCTGGGGCTGCCGATGGGGTGCGACGTCTGCTATACGAATCATGCCGAAGCGGATCAGGACGACATGGACACGCTGCTGACGCTGCTGGGGGTAGCCGGTTGCAACTACATCATGGGCGTACCGGGCGCGGACGACATCATGCTCGGCTACCAATCGACCTCCTTCCACGACGCCCACTATCTCCGGCAGGTCTTGAAGAAGCGGCCCGCCCCCGAATTCGAGGCGTGGTTGGAAACGGCCGGCATCGCGGACAAGCAAGGCAAGCTCCGCGACCACTCCCCCGCCCTCGCGGATGCTCCGCGCGTGCTCGGTCTGCATGCCACTGCGCCATGAGCGAGGAACTCGGTAGTTCCCTCCGCCGGTGGACCGAGGCCCGCGTGGCACTCGGGCGCTGCGGCGGCTCCCTGCCCCATGGGGCTCTGCTCGATTTCCGGTTTGATCACGCCCGGGCCCGGGATGCCGTGCACCGGGCATTCGACCCCGCGGCACTTGCGGTGGACCTCGATCCGCTCGGGCTGCCGCTGGTGCTCGCCCCCTCGCGGGCTCCCGACCGCGCCAGCTATCTGCAGCGGCCCGATCTGGGGCGGCGGCTTTCCCCGGAGGCGGAGGAGCGGCTGGCCGGATATCGCCGTGCGGAGGGATTTGACCTCGTGCTGGTCGTTTCGGACGGGCTCTCGGCCGAAGCCGCCCATCGGCAAGGGCCGGCGCTGCTCGCCACCCTCTTGCCGTTGCTGCGGGAATGGGCCTTGGCCCCGCTCGTGATCGCCCCCTTCGCCCGGGTGGCCCTGCAGGACGAGATCGGCGGGCTGCTCGGAGCCCGCGCCGCCTTGATGCTCCTAGGCGAGCGGCCCGGGCTCGGCTCACCCGACAGTCTGGGGGCTTATCTGGTGCACTCGCCAAAGCCGGGAAACACGGATGCCGACCGGAACTGCGTCTCGAACATCCGGGCCGCCGGTCTCGTGCCGGAGGCGGCCGCCCTGCGAATCCGGTGGTTGCTTGAGGAATCGCGGCGTCTGGGCTTCAGCGGCGTGGATCTGAAGGATTCGAGCGGTAGCGCTCCCTCTCCTGCTCCGCACCGGCTAGCGGGCGAACGTGGCGATTTCACGTAACCTTCACTCTCCCTGCATGCGGACGGGGTGCACTGTGGCCGTGCCAAGCAGCCTGATCTGGACCCTGAGTTCGACCGCATGGATTGCCTTCGCCGCCGGGCCGGGTGGCTGCCGGGAAGCGGCTCCGGTGGCGATCACCGTGCTCGCGGCTTGGATTCTTCTCGCCAGCCGGATACCCAAGGTCCTGTCGCGACCCGCCTTCGTGCCCTTCTAACGTCGTTTCCCGACCGCACTTTTCCGCTATCATCCTGCCATGAACGTCCTGCTCGTCGAAGACGAACCCGCCATTGCCGACACCCTCGTCTATGCCCTGAAGACCGAATGTTTCGAGGTCCACCATGCCTTGACGGGACAGGAGGCGCTTGATGCCTTCGCGGCGAAGCCCTTCGACTTCGCGATCCTGGACATCGGCCTGCCGGACATGACCGGTCTGGACGTGTGCCGCAAGCTGCGCGAGACCTCGAGCGTGCCGATCCTCTTCCTGACCGCGCGGAATGGCGAGGTGGACCGCATCCTGGGGCTGGAGCTGGGCGGGGACGATTACGTGACGAAGCCTTTCAGCCCGCGCGAGATCGTCGCCCGCATCCGCGCCATCCTCCGCCGCGCCAGCACAACCGCCCCGGCGACCGCGCCCGCGAACGGCACGGCGGCCCCGGCGGGAGAGACCGCCGGCCCGCTGCACCACGATCCCTCGGCGATGCGGATCCACTGCCACGGCACGGAGCTTGATCTCACGGCGCACGAGTACAAGCTGCTTCTGGTCTTTCTCAAAAACCCCCGCCGCGTGCTGACCCGCGACCAACTCCTCGACCATGCCTGGGCCGATCCCGGTGCCGTCACCGACCGTACGATCGATGCCCACATCAAGTCGATCCGCGCCAAACTCCGGGTCGTCAAACCCGGGGCGGAGGATCATATCCAAACCCGCCGCGGCCTCGGCTATCTCTTCGTCCCGTGAGAAAAGTTCCAAGTTACAAGCGCGAGGTGCCAACGGGAGGGACCGGGGATTAGCAGCGGTTCCGCGGTCCAAGCTCTTGCTTGGAACTTGGAACTTATTACTTGGAACTTGAACCCACATGCGCCTCACCCGGGTCACCCTCCTGATCATCGCTCTCATCATCGGGGTGGGCTTGTACCTGCTGCTCCGGCAGCAGCTCTCGGTGGTGGAACCGCAGACCTACCAGGCGACGGAGGAAGCGATGGTCGATGTGGCGCAGCTTCTGGCGACTTCCATCGAACACGATCTGGAGGAAGGAGGATTCGACGAGGAATCCCTCCGCAAGATGTTCGAGGGCGCGCAGGACCGGAAATTCAAGGCGCTGATCCACGGGCACCTCAAGGATCACGTGGGGATGGGGGTCTACCTGACGAACTCGCGGGGCAAGGTGATCTTCGATTCCAGCGGCAGGTTGGAAGGACTCAACCTTTCCGGCTCGCGGGATGTGGCGCTGACGCTGCGCGGCCAGTACGGCGCGCGCAGTAGCCGGGTGGACAAGGACAACCCGGATTCC
>CAMLOZ010000203.1 GCA_946481625.1 uncultured Haloferula sp.
TCGCAAGAGGTTGTGGCCATGGACATCCCCGCATACCTCACCGCCCGGTTCACCTCTCCGTTCCGCAGGACCTTCAGCCGGCCTCCATCGTTCCGCTCACCTCCATTCTTATCCCATTCATCCCATCCATCATGGTCCCCGCCTGCCTTTCAGATTTCGCGTCTGTTTCGCGACCTTTCGCGGTTAAAACCAAATTCCCCCGCAACCTCACGGCTCCGGAACCGGATTTCCCCTTGCCTGAAGATACCACCGCTTGGTCCGGATCTTCTCCATCCGCATGCATCCCGTCCATTTGACCCATCCGCTGATTTTTCAAAGTGTGGGTCCATTTGCCTTCCAGGCTATCTCCGCTGCGGCGAGCCATGGAAACGTTGGACCTCCGGTCATCCAGGGTGTCCTTGAAGGTATAGGACGCCATCCCCACCCGCCCCCCGGAAGTTTGACTTCCCCCCTCGGCCTCCACTATTCTGACAGTCCACGGGCGATCACCTCGCCGTTTACCTCCCTACCTCCCCTTCCACCCATGATCCGCGCCCTTGCCGCCGCGTGCCTGCTGGCGTGTCCGCAGACGGAAGCACTCACCATCGAGATCCGCTATGAGTTGGCGGGCAGCGCGTTCTTCGATCAGCCCGGCGCGAAGGAAGCGCTGCGCGCCGCCGCGGACTTCTACGAGGATCTGATCAGCGACCAGCTCGCCGCCATCGACCCGGCGCAGTTTCCGGGCAGTTCGTGGATCCCCACCCATGCGGATCCTCTCACCGGGCTTCCGGTCAATATGGTCGCCCAGACGAACCTCGTGGTTCCCGCGGATACCGTCATCATCTATGCGGGGTCGATGAATCTCGGCGCTGCCGCCGCCCGGGCCGGTGCCGGCGGCGCGGTTCTCAATGTCGGCGGGCCGCTCGCGTGGTGGAACCAGTTGATCGGCCGCGGGGAGGCAGGGGCCTCGCAGATCGTGGGCGGAGCCTACACCCTGAACCCCACCGACTTCGGCCCCTGGGGAGGCGTGATCTTCTTCAACTCCGCGGTCGCGAATTGGAACTTCTCCACGACCGATGCCACCGGCACCGCCGGCCCCGATGCCCTGTCGGTGGCGCTCCACGAGATTGGGCACATCCTGGGACTCGGTACCTATCGCGCCGATTGCAGCTGGACCACCCTGATCAATCCCGCGAACGGGCTCTTCACCGGCACGCTGGCCACGCAATCCTTCGAGTCGAATCCGCCCACCGATGCCGTGCATGTCCTCCCCGGGAGCAAGAAGAGCGGTGCCTACGGCTGTTTCGGCGTGGCCCACGGGGCGCTGGTGACACCCTTGATGTCGGCGGCATTGCCTGCGTCTAACAGCTTCCACGTGCCTGCGGACCTGGACCTCGCGATGCTGCGGGACATCGGCTGGCAGCTGGCGCTCCCGGAACGGGCACCGGCGGTTTCGAACCTTCCCGCCGTGACGCTGGCGGTGCCTACGACCACGGGATTCAACTACGAGGTCCGTCGTAGCACGGATCTCGCTTCCTGGGGAGCACCGGTCGAGGTCCTGCAAGGGAACGGCCTCACGATGACCTGGGTCGACCCCGCAGCGTCTCCAAAGGCATTCTATCGCGTCAACCGGCTCGCGGATGCGGTGGCCGCGGTTGCGCCGGTGAAGCAGATGGCCGTCGGATCGTCGGCTCCCGTCCTCGCGCCCCCCGCCGCGCCGTCGCCCGTGATGTGTAACTGCGGGGGCCTCCACTGAGCGGGGCGGGCCGATGGCTTGTCTGGGTTTTCGCCCCCGTGCCCTCCTTCCTGCGGAAGGCACGGGGGCGACAGCCATCAATGCGGCCGGATCCGGTCAGATCCGGAATTGCCACATGGCTTCGGTATCGCGGTCGCGCCATGCGGGGCGGCGCGCGATCGGGTCCTGCAGCGTGCGAACGGCCTTGCGGCCGCCGGTGAAGACGAAGCTTTCGACTTCGATCTCCACCACCTCGAGACCCATGTAGTAGGTATCCCGAAGGGTGCTAACAGCCTCGGCCCCGAAGGCCTTGGCCAGGTGCTCGCGCAGCAGGGCTGCTTCCTTCCTGCCGAGGAAGAGGAATGCCGGCGTCTCGCCGTATTCGCACTTCGAGCGGATCAGGTCGGAGACGGCTTCCGTGTTCCAGATGCCGTCGAGTTCCAGTTCGGCAGCGAGGGTGGCGCTGTCGGGGAACGCATTGTCGTGTGGTGTGTTCATGCAGTCGTGTGGGAGTGGGAGCCCGTCCGAGGGCCAGCAAACTACGTGCCGCACCCCCGGATTTATCAAAGCGACCCGAACGATCCGGGTGAAAGGATCGTCCTGCCAATCCGTATGGCGCCGCCATTTCAGCCCGAAAACCGGGCCCGGAAAAAGTTTCCGAAGGCCACGATCCCGCCACTTTCGCAGCGGTGCAAACGTGTTTGGCATGAGCGGGTTTCCTCTCCCGGCACCGGAAAACGAGCCGCAAGTCATGCCGGAGCGGGCGGATGATGCCATTGCGGCAGGAGGAATGCTCTTCTCCGTTGCATCGAGCATGAGCAACTACGGTACGCCTCGTAAATTCCGCTCCCGGTACAAGACCTATCACCGTCAGGCGGCGGGGCACGCCTCCACGTGGAACCACTGGGTGGGCCGCACGCACTCCGACAAGTCCGCGCGATCGGTCGTCGCGTGGATCTTTCTCGCCCTGATTGTCCTCTCCTCCGCCTGGGGAGCGATCTATGCCTTCGCGGTCCGTTGAATCCCTCAAGCGGACCGGCCACCTGTTAGCCAGGCCTTCCGTTCCGCGGCGAGATGGAGGGTGCCGGTGAGATAGGTCCGGGCTCTTCCCGAGATGATCACCCGGTCCTCCTTCAACAAGCAGCTCAACTCGCCGCCGCGACGGGATACCTGCCGGGCGGTGAGTTCGGGGCGGCCCGCCTGTTCCGCCCAGTAGGGTGCGAGCGTGCAATGCGCGGACCCGGTGACCGGGTCTTCGTTGACCCCCGCCGAGGGTGCGAAGAAGCGCGAGACGAAATCGCATTCCATGCCCGGAGCGGTGGCAATCACGCCGAGACAATCAAGACGCGCAAGCTCGGCGAAGTCCGGCTTGAGCCCGCGCACGTCTTCCTCGGATTCATAGACAGCGAGATAGTCACGCGACTTCGCGGTGAAGACCGGAAGCTTGCCCAAGCCCTTCACCAGCGCGCCGGGTGGATCGCACGCGACCGCGGGGGTGCTGGGAAAATCCAGCACCAGCACCTCGCCGCGGCGTGTGACCGCGAGTTCGCCCGACTTGGTCTGGAACTTCACCTCGTCGCCTTCCAGTCCGCGATGACGGAAGAGCACATGCGCGGCGGCAAGCGTGGCATGACCGCAGAGATCGACCTCGGTCGCCGGGGTGAACCAACGCAGGTCGTAGCCGTCCTCGCGCGGGACCAGGAAGGCGGTCTCCGACTGGTTGTTCTCCGCGGCAATCGACTGCAAGGTCCCGTCGGGCAGCCATGCCTCGAGCAGGCACACACCGGCGGGATTGCCGGCGAAGAGCCGGTGGGTGAAGGCATCGACTTGGAAGTAGGGCAGGTCCATGGGGCGGGGACCGCGGGGAGAGAGG
Source organism: uncultured Haloferula sp. (assembly GCA_946481625.1). Next base: position 3,588 of record CAMLOZ010000203.1, read on the forward strand.
CATTCCATCCGCCGCGGACGCCCGCTTATATCCGGCCCGCCCATGGCTGGCCATGGCCAATCCGCTGCCGCCGCTCAATTTCCCGCCAAGGCCCGGGGGATCGATTTCACCTGCTTCTTCAAGGCGCGGATCACCTTGGGCGCGGCGAGGACGAAGAGCTGCACCCGGTTCTCGCTGTCGCGCGACCATTGCAGGTCGATCTCGCTGCGGACACCGCTGACCTTCACGGGAAAGAGCGCGTTCTTCGCGCCGTTGGGCCGCGGCTCCCCGATCCGGTCGAGCAGATGCCGCACCTGCCTATCCTCGAAACCGGAATCCACATTCTCCAGAATACACCCGAAAACAAAAGGCAGGTATTCGGTCGGGGTCCGGATCTCGATCCCGCGCCGCGGGGTGTAGGCAAGCTCCAACCCGTCAAGGATCTCCTCCGAACTCCCCTGTTTTCCTCGGTAGTAACGTCTCTCCAGCGCTCGCGCGAGGATCCAGCCGGCGATGAGCCCGCAGCACACGATGGCGGGCAAAATCAGATAGGCGTAAGGCATTCTGTTCTCTCTTTCCGGTCATCTCTCGGGGGGAGTGGCGGTTCGGGGGGCGCTATGTATGACCCGGCGGAATGCCTCCGCGTTCAATGTTCGCCGCGGCGAAGCGTGTCACGCGCTTGCCACGGGGCCTTCGCCCGTTTCTCCTGACATCGCATGGGCGTGGCAAGGTGCATTTTGCTTTCCGTGGCGGCAGCCTTCACGGCCGCTGCCGCGCCCGCCTTCCTGCCCTATCAGACCGACGAGCACACGCTGCACCTCTGGCATCTCGACGAGGCGGGAGCGCCCTTCAAGGACGAGGGGGTGAGCCCCACGCCTTTGCTGGGCCTGTTGCAAGGTGCGGAAGCGGGCAAGGCTCCCTTCCCCGGATTCGGCGCGGCGGTCTCCTTCGCGCTTGCGCCGGATCCGGACTCCGGGCTGCGCCGCTCCTACGGGCCGATCCTGCTCGCGAAGCCCGCCTTGGACTCGGGCCCGAAAGACAATGTCGATCCGCCCTTCCCGGTGACCGGGCTCGACGGGGCCTTCACCTTCGAGGCCCTGGTGAAGCTCGATTGCCTGCCGCAGGATGCTCCCGGCCTGGCCTTGGACATCGTGAGCATGGACGACGACGCGGGGAATAACCGGGTCTTCATCTTCCGGATCGAGAAGCCGGGCTTCCTCAGTTTCCTGCCGATCAGCGGGAGCGCGGTGCGGGGCGGGGGGCTCGCCACTATTCCCACGACCGGGCCGCACGCGGTGGCGGTGGGGGAGTGGTTCCACGCCGCTGTCGCCTATGACGGTCGCGAGACCGCGGTGAACAACCTGAAGCTTTATTGGACCCGGCTCTCCGCGGGAAACGAGGTCGCGAACCTGATCGGGCAAGGAACGCTGACCGCCGACTTGGCCCGGAGGCTCGGCGACTTCGCGATCGGGAATTCGGGTGCCTACTCCGGCGGGGGCGGTCCCTGGGAGTTCTTTCCGGGCTCGATCGACGAAGTCCGGATTAGTTCGACCGCGCGCCAGCCGTATGATTTTTGCTTCGTGAGCGAGGACGCGAAGTACCGGGCGGTCGAGCTTTCGCGCCGCCAGCCGGTGCGCCCGCCTCAACTCGGCATGATCCTGCGGCAGGTCTCGGTGGCGGAGACACCGGTGGCGATGCCGCAGCCGGGCAAGCCGCTCGTGCTGGGCTGGGGGCTTCACCGGCTGGATTTCGACTTCGGACTCTTGCCCGGCGTGAATGCCGACCCGCTGGCGGTGCGCTGTCGTCTCGAAGGGCTCGACGACGAGTGGCATCCCTCGGCGCGCGGGATGACGATGGAATGGGAGATGCTCGACGGGACCGGAAAGTCGCTCGCCCGCCGGCTTTTCGCGGTGACCGGATCGAGCACGGGCTGGGAGATCGATGCCATCGGATCGCCCCTCGTGAGCCGCACCGAACCGCTTTTCATCCCGGAGGAAACGAAGCGCATCCGGGTCACCGTGTCTTCGGGCACGCCGGACACGACGGGCACATGGGTGATCGATGACCTGGTGCTTTCGCGGTCCGGTTCCCCGGAAACGAACCTCTGGGAGAACGGTCACTTCGGGGCGGGCGAGCGGATCAACCAGATCGGTGGCATCCCTTCCGGATGGGAGCGGCGGGGCACGGAACCGGCGATCGCCCGCGTGATGCAACTCGGCCAGGGATCCGCGCTCGGCCTGCTGGATGCCGAGCAGGACCATGCCGCCCAGTGGGTCTCCACCCAGGACCTGCCGGTGCGGCCGGCGGAGGGCGGCGAGACCTTCCTGCTGACGTGGTCCGAGTCCTACAACGTGATTCCCGGAGCCTCCCTGCGGGCGACCTATATCAACGTCCCGGCGGGGCACTACACCTTCCGGGCAATCACGGTCGGGAACGCACCGGAAGTGGGGACCACGCATCTCACCTTCCCGGTGATCGTGCGGGAGCCGTTCTGGCAGCAAGGGTGGTTCATCCCTGCGGTGATCGCGGCCTGCGCGATGATGATCGGCCTGGCATGGTTCGTGGCGTACCGCCGCCGCTTGCGCCACCGGCTCGCGGCGATCAAGCTCCAGCATGCGGTGGAGCGCGACCGGGCACGGATCGCGCGCGACATGCACGACGATCTGGGCACGCGGGTGACGGTGCTGAATCTCGCGGCTTCCTTCGTGCGCCGGGCGATCGGCGGGGATCCGGACAAGGCCCGCCAGCAGATCCTGAGGCTGGAATCCGCCGCCCGCGATCTGGTCAATGCGATGGACGGCCTGGTGTGGGCGGTGAATCCGTCGAACGACACGCTCGATCATCTGGCGACACACCTTTCAGCCGTGGCGCAGGAAATTTTCCGCGACAGTCCGGCGCGGCTCCGGATCTCGATTCCTTCCGATCTTCCGGCGGTGCCGCTGCGCTCGGATTTCCGGCACCACTATGCGCTAGGCGTGAAGGAGGCACTGCACAACGCGCTCAAGCACGCCGGACCCTGCGACGTGTCGTTCCGGCTTTCCGTGGTGAACGGCGATCTGGTGGCCGTGATCGAGGACAACGGCCACGGCTTCGATCCCGCCGCGCACCGCGAGGGCAACGGCCTGAGAAATCTTGCCGCCCGGTTTGAA
>CAMLOZ010000204.1 GCA_946481625.1 uncultured Haloferula sp.
TCCGACACGAAAGGTCCGATGGCGGCGATGCTGTGGGGCCTGAAGGAGAATGCGGCGGTGCTCGCCGACATGGAGATTGCGGTCGATTTCGTGGGCTTCATGGGCGAGGAGTCGATGCAGTGGGGATCGAAGGATTTCGCGAAGCATCACGGGCATGACTATGCCTTCGCGATCGTGGGCGAGCCGACCTCGCTGAACGTGGTGCACACAACCAAGGGTTCGCTGTGGACGACCTTGCGGGCGACGGGCAAGGCGGCGCATTCCTCGCAGCCGGAGCGTGGCGACAATGCCGCGATGAAGCTGGCGCGGGCGCTTGATGTGCTGGAGCGGGAGATTTCGCCGAAGCTGGAGGCTTACATTCACCCGGTGCTGGGGCGCTCGACGATCAATGTGGGCGTGCTGCGGGCGGGCTCGCGTCCGAACATCGTGCCGGACCTGGCCGAGGCGGAGATCGACATCCGGATCACGCCGGCTTTGTGCGACGCGGGCGGGGCGCTGGAGCTGTTGAAGGCGGAGATCTCGCGGCTGGATTTGCCCTTGGAGATCGTGAAGCCGCATGAGAATCCGCCGATGGAGATTCCGGCGACGCATCCGTGGATCGACCGGATTCAAGAGGTGCGGCCTGAGTCCAAGGCGGTGGGTGCGCCGTGGTTTTCGGATGCGGCACACCTTGCGCACTCGGGAGTGGCGGCGGTGTGCATGGGACCCGGGTCCATCGACCAGGCGCATACTTGCGACGAATTCATTGATATTGCCGATCTTGAGGAAGGTGCGGCGTTTTTCGCGGAGTTCATCCGCTCGCTTGTCTGACGATGACCACCGTACTTGAGACGCTCGACAAGGGCACCGCTTACCTGGCGAAGAAGGGGATCGAGGATGCGCGGCGGAACATGCAGATGCTGGTGGCCCATCAGCTATCATGCACGCGCATGGACCTTTATTTGCGCTTCGACCAGCCGATGGAGGAGAGCGACCTGGTGCCGCTGCGGGAGATGCTGAAGAAGCGCGGCGAGGGCGTGCCAATCCAGCATCTGGTCGGTTCGGTGTTCTTCCACCGGCGGGAGTTCAAGTGCGACGGGCGGGGATTGATCCCGCGGCCGGAGACGGAGGAACTGGCGGAGTGGCTGTTGAAGCATGCGAAGCTGCCGGAGGAGGCGCGCATTCTGGACATGGGCTGCGGGAGCGGCGTGCTGGGGCTTACCTTGGCGGCGGAGATTCCGGCGGCACGGGTGACGCTGGCGGATCTTTCGGCGGATGCGCTGGCGCTGAGCCGGGAGAACGCGGCACGGTTGGAGATCGGGAATGCGGAGTTCGTGGAGAGCGATCTTTTTTCGGCGCTGGGAGATCGGACTTACGATCTGGTGGTGGCCAACCTGCCCTACGTGCCGGAGGCCGACCGGGCGACGCTGGCGAAGGAACTGGCGCATGACCCGGCCTTGGCGCTTTTCGGCGGTCCGGACGGGATGGATGTGATCCGCCGTTTCGTGCCGGAGGCGGCGCGGCGCTTGTTGCCCGGGGGATGGCTTGCGTTGGAAATCGGCATCGACCAAGCTGCCGAAACCGAGTCGCTGCTGCGCGCTGCAGGGCTCCAAGAGATCCAAACCATCAAGGACATTTCGGGCGTGGCCCGCTTCCCGGTGGCTCGGCGCGCTTAGATTCTTTTTCTTTTCAGACCCTCAATGGACAAACTCATCGTACACGGCGGCACTCCGATCCACGGCGCGATCACCGTTTCCGGCTCGAAGAACGCCTCGCTGCCAATCCTCGCCGCCACGCTGCTCACCGAAGAAGATTGCGTGATCCGACGCGTGCCGGACGTCTCCGACACGAACTACATGGTGCAGATCCTCACCGGCCTGGGTGCGGACGTGGAACGCTTCTCCGGGACGGTGCGGGTGACCGCCGCCGACGTGATGGACACCGCGCCGTACGACATCGTGCGCCGGATGCGGGCCTCCGTCTGCGTGATGGGTCCCCTGCTCGCCCGCATGCGGCGCTGCGTGGTCGCGCTGCCCGGCGGCTGCGTGATCGGCGACCGGCCGGTGGACCTTCACATCCGCGGCTTGGAGGCGCTCGGCGCGAAGGCCGAGATCGAAGGCGGCAACGTGATCCTCACCGCGCCGGACGGGTTGAAAGGCGCGACGGTCGATCTCTGCGGTCCGCAGGGGCCGACGGTGCTGGGCACCGACAACGTGATGATGGCCGCGACGCTGGCGGAAGGTATCACCACCATCACCTCCGCCGCCTGCGAGCCGGAGGTCGTGGATCTTGCCGATTTCCTCAACGCGATGGGCGCGAAGATCACGGGCGCAGGGACGCCGGTGATCACCATCGAAGGCGTGGCCAAGCTCAAGGGTTGCGTGCACAACGTGATCCCGGACCGGATCGAAGCCGGCACTTTCATGGCCGCCGCCGCACTTGCCGGCGAAGGTGTGACGCTGCGCCGCATCCGCCACGAGCATCTCACCGCGATTACCTCGGCGCTGCGCAAGGCGGGCCACCACGTTCACTTCAACGACGTGGGCGATGCCTGCACGGTCCACCGCGGCGACACGCCGATGTCCGCGGAGATCGTGACCGAACCTTATCCCGGTTATCCGACGGACATGCAGGCGCAGATGACCGCCCTGTTTGTCACCACCCCGGGCACGAGCATCGTGATGGACACCATCTTCCCGCAGCGCTTCATGCACTGTGCGGAACTCAAGCGGATGGGTGCGGATATCCAGGTGAGCGAGGGCAAGGCGGTGATCAAGGGCGTGGAGCAACTCAGTGCCGCTCCGGTGATGGCAAGTGATCTGCGGGCGTCGGCCGCGCTGGTGCTGGCGGCTCTAACAGCGAAGGGATCGACGGAGATCCGGAGGCTTTATCACATCGACCGCGGGTACGAGCATATCGATGAGAAGCTGTACGCGCTGGGGGCGCGGGTGGAGCGGGTGAGGGAGTGACTGGCGGGCGGGAACGCGAGGCCACTAGCCCGCAGAAAAACCGAGGGATGCGGCTGCGATCAAGAGTCCGTGTCGCCTTGATGGGGATTCCCAAGCTCGCATCGGCGGATGTCATTTGCTCACTTGAAGCATGCACAAGGGCTGGCACTCCCGCGGCTACCTTCCCCATCTCGACGCGCCGGGCGAACTCCAGGCGCTGACTTTCCGACTTCGCGATGCGATTCCGAAGGCCGTGATCGAGCGATGGTGTCAGGAACTCCTGATGGAACCCGAAGCAAAAGCTGCAGGGGAAATGAGGAATCGCATTGCACGCTACGAAGATGGCGGCCACGGCGAGTGCCTGCTCAAGCTTCCCAAGCACGCCGAAGCCGTGGAGAGCTGTCTTCTCTACTCCGATGGCTTGCGATACCGGCTTCTGGATTGGTGCGTCGTGCCCAATCACGTCCATGTGTTGATCGGCACCATTGAGGGAGCAAAGCTGGGTGACATTGTCCGTCGTTGGAAAACCTACAGTGCAAAATTGATCAACGAATCGATCGGTCGAACGGGGCCGATCTGGGAAGAGGATTGCCATGATCGTTACATTCGCGACGAATCTCATTTTCATTCGGCGAGGTCGTATATCCGGCACAATCCGGTGAAGGCGGGGTTATGCATCAGCCCGGGGGATTGGCCTTGGAGCAGCGCGGCGAAGGAGAAGTGACCGTGGCGCGGAGGGCGATCCGAACCCAGTTCCGCTGCGACATCATTACTTACTTCTGCGGGCCAGTGGCTCCGCGCTCCCGGGGCCGGAGCCGAAGGCGATGCGGACTTGGGATGGGCGCGGAGTCTCCCGCTGCTTCTGCGGGCCAGTGGCTCCGCGCTCCCGGGGCCGGAGCCGAAGGCGATGCGAACCTGTGCTTCTGCGAGCCGGTAGCTCCGGCGCTCCCGGGCTAGCGGCGGCGGCGGAAGAGTGCCAACAGGCCGAGGCCGCCGAGAAGGGCGGCGGAGGGTTCGGGGACGGCGGCGACGTCGACGATCTGGATGCCGTTGATCACGCCGAAGCGGGAGCTCTGGCCGTCGAGGTCGGTGACGACGTTGCCGCCAGCGACGACATTGGCCCAATCGAAGGTGATCTCACCGCTGAGGTTCGCGAAGACGGAGAATTTCACGTATTCGATTCCTTCGGCGAGCAGGCCGTCGCCGCCTTCGATCCCATCCCAGGAGGTCTGCTTGGAGATGCCATCGACGGTGAAGAGGGTGTTCTGGCCTTCCGAGTAGGCTTCGAGGAAGTTGTTCCCCTGGCCATAGAAGTAGATGTCGTAGAGCTTTCCGGCATCGAGGCCCGAAATCAGGCCGCTGTTCGTGACGACGTCGAACTGGGTGGGGGCGGAGATGTAAACGTAGTCGGTCATCAGGTCCTCCCAAGCGCCGAGCTGCTGCTGGCCGGGAGCGCTGAGGAAGCTGCCGTTGATGCCGAAGCTGATGTCCACGCCGGTGACTTCACCGTCGGAGTCCAAGAGATCCGTGCCGCTGACGGTGGTGGTGCCGCTGCCGGTGAGGCGGTTCCAGATCGCGGCGGAGCCGTTCGGGTCGCCGGCGGCGGCCAGTCCTTGGTAGACCCGGGTGTTTGCCGACTCGTCGAAGTCGATATTGATCACCTGCGCGCCTGCCGATCCGGCGAGAGCGAGGAGATATGAGGCCGCAAGCGTGGGGGTGAATTTCATGACGGCTACGGGGAGGTGCCTGTGAACCGGCATCCATTAACCTTTCTTAAGTTTCAGGTCAAGACGCGGGATCGCGTAGGGGCGAAGGTGGCGGGGCCACGGGGAAGGTAGCCGCATTCACCGTTTCCGATGGCCTGACATACGGAGCTTCGCCGCGTTTAAGGTTGCAGGGTGCAGCGCACCCGTCTAACCGATTCCCGACATGCGACCGACATATCTCCTTCCCCTTATCGCAACAAGCCTCCTGCCCCTGCTCGCCTCCTGCGGCGGGATGGTCAAGAAGGGAGCCATCATCAGCGCCCAGAAATACTATGACAAAGGCGACTACGACAAGGCGCTCCGCCAGCTTACCCTCGCCGACGAGGGCAATACCGAGGCCATGCTGTTGAAGGCCCGCACTTACGAGGCGAAGGGCGACAAGGCTATGGCCCGCGGCTACTACACCGCGCTTGCAAAGAATCATCCGGACTCCGCAGAGGGCATCGTAGCCCAACAGAAGCTGCGCTGACATTTATCTCCCTATCTATCCCCATCTCATGAACTTGGTTACCCGAACCTTGACCGTCCTTTCCGCCGCTTTCCTCGCCGCCTCGTGTGCGGAAACGAAGAAAGCCACCGTGATCAACCCTGCCGTGATCAAGAGCGCCCGCTCCGCCTACGTGGTGAAGCCGGGCGATTCCAGCCGCGATGTGGAGCTCTTCCTGAAGGGCGGCTTCTCCCGCCGCGGTGTAAGCGCGCAGACTGGAAGCCTGGCAGGCAAGCCAGCCTCGGCCGATGTCTACGTGACCTTCGTCGACCGTTGGCACTGGGACATGACGATGTATCTCCGCACGCTGGACGTCTCGGTGGTCGACAACCGCTCGGGCAAGGAAGTGGCGAGCGCGATGTATCGGAATAGCGCGCTGCACGGCTACCCGGACCCTCGCAAGACCAGCGAGGAGCTGATCGACCTGATCTACAAGCAGGCGAATTGAGCGGCACCCGTCGAAGGTCCTTTTGAAGTGAAGAGCGGCGCTCCAAGAGGGTGTCGCTCTTCCGGCATCAAGGGCGGCGGCCTTGAGGATCGACGCATGAGGTCCTACGCGGGGGCGGGAATACCGCTCCAAAAGCGGAGATGCTCGCCGCACTTCGAATGTGTGCAGCGACTGCTCCGGAAGAGACTGCGGCTCCAGGAGGGGAAAAGCCGGCGGTTTCTCAGGCTACGGACGCTCGCACGAGAGCGGGGCGGGCGGCAGGGATCGGCAGGTCCTCGGGCTGGAGGTCGAGGCCGCGGACTGACGCGGTTTTTTCGATCTCGTCCATGATGTCGAGTTCGGGACGGAAGTCGGCAGCGTGGTAGGAACTGCGGACGAGCGGGCCGCTGGCGACATGACGGAAGCCTTTGTCGAGGGCGATCTGCTTGAGTTCGTCGAAGACGGCGGGCTCGATGTATTCGACGACGGGCAGGTGCCGCGGGGTCGGGCGGAGGTACTGACCCATGGTGAGCACGGTGACATCCGCGGCCAGGAGGTCATCCATTGCGCGGAGGATCTCGTCGCGCTTCTCGCCAAGGCCGAGCATGATACCGCTCTTGGTGGCGACCTTGCCGTTGACCATGGCCTTCGCCTTCTTCAGCACCGCGAGGCTGCGGGCATACTTGGCGCGGGAACGGACGAGCGGGGTGAGGCGTTCGACCGTTTCGAGGTTGTGGTTGAAGATGTGCGGACGGGCATCCATCACCATCTGCAGGGCCCAGTCGCGGTCGTTGAAATCGGGGACGAGGACCTCGATCACGATGCCGGGATTCACGGCGCGGACCGCCTCGATGGTCTGCTGGAAATGCTCCGCGCCGCCATCTCGGAGATCGTCGCGGGCCACGGCGGTGATGACGACGTGGCGGAGTTTCATGCGGCGGGTGGCCTCGGCCACGCGGACCGGTTCGTCGGCTTCGAGGGCGTCGGGCTTGGCGGTTTTCACGGCGCAGAAGCCGCAGGCGCGGGTGCATTTCTCGCCCGCGATCATGAAGGTGGCGGTGCCTTGGCCCCAGCATTCCCAGCGGTTCGGGCA
>CAMLOZ010000205.1 GCA_946481625.1 uncultured Haloferula sp.
TTCCTCGCAGGCGGTCCGGGCTTCAGGGGCACCGACGCGCTTTTCAATGAGGGCGAGCACGCGAACGATGCGGGTGCCGGGACCTTCCGGAAAGGGAAGTTCGAGGAGTTCGCCGCCGCGGAGTTCCGAGGAGGACTTGAGGATGCGCTCGCCGGCTTTGACACGACCGGTTTCGCAGGCCTTCGCGGCGAGACCGCGGGTCTTGAAAAGGCGCACGGCCCACATCCACTTATCGACACGCACAGGCTCGCTCATGCGGGGACGACGGAAGGATTCATCAGGGAAATGGTGCGCGGGGCGAATGCCGTGTCGAGTGGTTTTCGGGACGGGCAGGGCTTTCCAAAGGGGGAAATCCGTGGCATCGGTCCCCTCGCCCATGGATCCCGCCTACACGCCCGAATTGCTCAGCCCCGCCGGCAACTGGGACTGCGCGCGTGCGGCCGTGGCGGCCGGTGCGGATGCGATTTACTTCGGGATGCCGAAGTTCAACGCACGGCTGCGGGCGGACAATTTCACGGAGGCTGACCTGCCGGAGCTGATGGCCTTCCTGCACAAGCACGGGGTGAAGGGTTTCGTGGCGATGAACACGCTGATCTTCACCGGCGAACTGGAGGCGGCGGAGCGGCAACTCCGCACGATCGCGGAAGCGGGGGTGGACGCGCTGATCATCCAGGATCTCGGGCTGGCAAAGATGGCGCGGGAGATCGCGCCGGGGGTGGAGCTCCACGGCTCGACACAGATGACGATCACCTCGCCGGAGGGGCTGCATTTCATCGAATCGCTCTTCCCGATGGAGCGGGCGGTGCTGGCAAGGGAGCTTTCCGCGAAGGAAATCGAGCGCTTCGGCGAGGTGCCATCGACGCCGCTGGAGGTATTCGTGCACGGAGCGCTGTGCGTGGCTTACTCCGGGCAATGCCTGACGAGCGAATCGCTCGGGCAGCGTTCGGCGAACCGCGGCGAGTGCGCCCAGGCATGCCGGATGCCATACGAACTGGTGGTGGACGGGGTGACCCGCGAGATGGGTGAGGTGAGGTATTTGCTGAGCCCGCAGGATCTGGCGGCGGTGGAAATGATCCCGGATCTCGTGAAGGCAGGGGTGAAGTCGTTCAAGATCGAGGGGCGCTTGAAGACGCCGGAGTATGTGGCGGCTGTGACGCGGGTGTACCGCAAGGCGCTGGATGCCGCGCTGGAAAAGAAGACGGCGGAGATCACGGCGGAGGACCGCTACGAGCTGGAAATGATGTTTTCCCGCGGGATGACGACGGGTTGGCTGAAGGGGACGAATCATCCGTACCTGACGCACGGTCGCTTCGGGAAGAAGCGCGGGCCGCTTCTGGGAACGATCTCGGCTTGCGGCGGGACCTGGATCGAGTTGACGGATCGGACGGAGGTGCCGCTGAAGCCGGGCGACGGCGTGGTCTTCGATGCGGGCGAGAACCGGGACTTGGAGCAGGGCGCGCGGATCTGGAAGATCGAGGGCGAGCGGATTGTTTTCCACCGCACGTACAGCGGGATCAATTTCTCGCGGATCAAGCCCGGCCACACGCTCTACAAGACTTCCGACGAGAAGCTGGAATCGGAGATCCGGCGCTTTTGGCAAAACGCGAAGCTGCGCGAGGTGAAGGCGGGCGTGCGTTTCACGGCAAGCGGGAGACCGGGCCAGGCGCTGAAGGTGGCCGCGGAGTGCGGCGGGAAGAAGGCGGTCGTGGAGTCGGCGATGCCGCTGCAGCCGGCGGCGAAGCATGCGCTTTCGGAAGCGACGTTGCGGGAGCAGATGGGGCGGCTGGGAGATACGGAGTTTGAGTTGGAAGGGGTGGAGTTCCTGGTGGAGGGCGAGTGCCATATCCCGCTTTCGGAATTGAACCGGATGCGGCGGGTGCTGGCGGAGGCTTTGGCGGAGGGCTGCGCACCGGGAGGCTCCCGGCCCCGGCGAGTGACGGCGGTGACGTTCCGGGATTTGATGCCGGAGGTGGAGAGGGAGGAGGAAGCGGCAGAGCTTTCGGTGCTGTGCCGGACGCCGGTGCAGGTGCGGGCGGCGGTGGAGCGCGGGGTGGCGACGGTCTATTGCGACTTCGAGGATCCGAGGCGCTACAAGGAGGCGGTGGCGCTGCGGGAGGGGAATTCAAAGATCCTGCTGGCGACGCCGCGGATCGTGAAGCCGGGCGAGAGCGGCTATCTGAAGATGATCGAGCGGATGGAGCCGGATGGACTCTTGCTGCGGAACCTGGCTTCGCTGGAGTACTACAAGCATCGTAGCGACTTGCGGAAGGTCGGGGATTTCTCGCTGAATGTGGCGAACCCGATCACGGCGCGGTTGTTGAAGGAGGCGGCCAACCTCGATGCGCTGACGATCTCGTACGACCTGAACATCGGGCAGGTGCTGGACCTGCTGGGCGGGGCGCCGCCGTCGTGGTTCGAGCTGACGCTGCACCAGCACATGCCGATGTTTCATATGGAGCACTGCGTGTTCTGCACCTTTTTGAGCAAGGGGACGACGTACAAGGATTGCGGGCGGCCCTGCGAAAGCCATGTGGTGCATTTGAAGGATCGCGTGGGACAGATGCACCGGCTGATGGCGGACGTCGGTTGCCGCAACACGCTTTTCAACGGACGGGCTCAGACGGGGGCGCGGTTCTTCGCCGACCTGCGGGCGAAGGGTTTGTCGAAGTTCCGGGTGGAGTTGCTGGATGAGGATGATCTCGGGGCGCTGCGTGCGATCCAGTCGTATCAGGATTTCCTCGCGGGCAAAACGGATGCGGAGACGCTGCTGGCGAACGTGGCGGCCTTCGAGAAGCTGGGGGTGACGGAGGGAACTCTCGTCTAGCTGCCATGGACCTGCCCGATGCGATCGAACGATTTCTCTCGAAGCCAGGGGCCGAGGAGACGACGCCCTTCGGGCCGGACGTGCTGGTGTACAAAGTGGCCGGGAAAATGTTCGGGCTGGCGGTGCCCGATGATTTTCCAGCTCGGATCAACCTGAAGTGCGACCCGGAGCGGTCGATCATGCTGCGGGACGAGCACGCCGCAATCACGCCGGGCCACCACATGAACAAGCGCCACTGGAATACCGTGGTGCTCGACAACTCGCTGCCGGCCAAGCTGGTGAGGGAATTGATCGACCATTCCTACGAGCTGGTGGTCGCGTCATTGCCGAAAGCGGAGCGGGCGAAGCTGCGTCCGTGAAGTAGCAGCTTGGGGTGGCGCCGGGGCCAGTTTTTGTTTTAAACAACCTTCAAACACACAAACAAAAAGTCGTCCGCCGGGTGGCGCGGGGCGCACGACTTGAGATCTACGGCGTGCTTGCCTATTTTGAGGGAGCAATCGGGGCGTTGACGGGGCCCTTGCGCTGGATGAGGAAGATGCGGTTCTCACGGTAGGTGATGACGGCATCGAGCTCGCGCATGAAGTCCGCACCGAAGAGGCCGACATGGTCCATCTCGCCTTCCTGATCGCGGTTGAGATCGCAAGAGAGGATCTTGCGGTTGGTCAACACGGCATCGCCCATGGTGAGCTTGGGAATCATGGTTTCGGCCGCGGGAGCCTTGCCGCCGATGCCGTAGACCCACTTGTCCATCTCGCCAACCTGGCAGCCGTACTTCCTGGCAGCGTCGACGTGGAGACAGGTGCCGTCCGCGCCCGTGTCGATCATGTAGGTGACATCGTTGTCATTGAGCGTGCCGTCCACGAAGATGTGGTTGCCGCGGCGCTCGTACTGGAAGGACTGGTATTTGCGGAGCTGGAGCAGCTCATGGATGGTGAGGCTGCCGCAGTACTTCAGGAACAGGGCGCCGGCCTCGCTCCAGTTCGCGACGAATTCCGCATCCGCCGGAACCAGCTTCGCCACGGGGAGCTGCATGGTCTTGCCGCCGACGAGGGTCAAGGTCACGACCGTCGGGGTCTTGGACGCGACGTTGCCGCGGTAGGTCTTGTTGTCCTTGGTCTTGAAGATGCGGAACGACATCGCTTCGTCGCCTTCGGTCGCCGCGCTGGCACCGGCGACGGTTTCCTCGTCGGACTTGTCCGGGCGGAGGAAGATGCGGCGCTCGGGGTAGGAGATCACGGCGTCGAGCTGGGACATGATGTCCGCGCCGAGAATGGCGTCCTCGCGGGCTTTCTGGCCGTCGGGCAGGCCGTTGGAGAGATCGGTGGCGAGGATCTTGCGGCCCTTGAAGACGGCTTCGCCGAAGGAAATGTTCGGCACATCGCACCAGCCGGCGGGAGCCTGGCCGGCGACGCCGTAGATCACCTCGTCCATGGGACCGACCTCGCACTTCGCGATCGAGGCGAAGGGGATGTTGATCAGGCTGGTGCCGGCACCGGTATCGATCAGGAACTTCCCGGCGACCCCGTTGAGCTTGCCATTCATGAAGATGGAGTTGCTCTCGAAGGTGAAGGGGAAGGACTCGTAGCCGCGGAGTTCGAGGAGCTGGCGGATGGAGAGGCCGCGGCACTTCTGGAGGAAGATCGCCTTCTCCTTGTTCCAGGAGTCCACGTACTCGCGATCCAGGGGGATCAGCTTGTCGAGCGGGACGGTGGTCCGCTTTCCGGTCTTCAGAAGAAGGATGACATCGGTTTCGGTCTTATCGACGACAACCGCCTGGATCGGCTTGCCGCCGGGACCGGCGAAGTCGCGGTATTCGACATCGGAGGCCTCCTGGGCCGGAGCGAGGCCGGAGAGAGCAAGCAGCAGTGCTGCGGAAAGGGCGCGTGACGGTTTCATGGCGGGGATCACTTGAATTTTCCTTCGGTGATGAAGAGTTTCCAATCGGCCTCGAGGGCCGCGACGGTTTCGAACCCGAAGATCTTGGCGATCTCTTCCGGGACAGGGATTTGTTTGGACGACTCGATCCGGCGGACCATCGCGGCGAAGCAGGCGAGACGCGCCGGGGTGCTCTCCATGTAGGCCGAAAAGGAGTACATGAGCGCGAGTTGCTCCGGCTTCAGGGTATCGAGTTTCCAACCGAACATGGGGGCGACCTCGCACTTGATATCGCCCTTCTTCACCAGCGAGCGCAGGGTGCGCGCCCAGGAAGCACCTTCGTCGAAGCCTTTCTTTTCCTTGATGAGGTCGTTATCGGAACCTTCCACGGAGATCATTTGCGTCTCGCTCTTTCCGGTGAGGGAGATTTCCTTGTAGTAGGAGTGGCCGGTGGTCACGGCGAACAAGCCCTCGACACCGTAGGAGCTGATATTTCCCATCTGGCGGTCCAGCAGGGTATTGGCCATGCAGTGGACCATGAAGGAACCCATGGGCCGCTTGAAAAGACTGCCATCCTTCACCTGGAAGACGCGGGCCTCCGGGAAGACGTTGTGCTTCTCCGCCATTTCTTCCGGCAGGTTGATCGAGGTGCCGGAGACGCGGTCCCAACTTGCGGAAACCTTGCCCGCGACCTCGCCTTCACCCTTTTCCTTGAGGTAGGCGATATACCATTTGCCGAGGGCGGCATAGACCGCGGGCTTCTCGATCACGAAGATGAGCATCTTCTTGTCGGCCCAGTCGCGGCGGAAATTCATATGCTGGAAGGCCATGCCGTGCCACATGCGCTCGGCGGTTTCCGCCATGGCAGGCGCGCGCACGTCACCGGCGCTGGCGATGAGGAAATGCTCGGTCTCCAGGAGATCGTAGTCGCTCTCGCTCTCCGTGCCGAAGAGGAGGTTCTTCTCCTTCAGCTTCTTGAAGGTGGAGGAATCGATTTTGACCTGCTTCTCCGGCTCGCCGACTTCCCCCGCAACGAGGATCTTCGGATCGGCACCGGAGTTTTCCACCAACCATTGGCGGTCGGCGATGCTCAGATCCGCCATGGGCAGGGGGATCTGTTTGTTGCCGGCGGCAAGAAGGATGGCTGTCGTCTCGTCGAACCGCAGGAGCTCCGCTTCGATGGTGCTGCCCTTTCGGGAAGTCCAGATGCGGGTATCCGCGGCGTGGAGCGCGGGGATGAGGAGGGAGGCCATGAGGCCCAAGATAGATGTCCTTTTCACGAATGCCTTGCTAAGCGACTGGCAGCACGGCTCCAGCTTAAAAAAGGAGAAAAGATGCACAAAACCGCTAAACCGCAATGGGTAGCATGTGCATTCATATGCTGGCCATTCATGAAGCGGGCTTCACCCCGCACCAGCCGCCACTCCACGAGACCGCGAGAGGGAGCCCGAAAACCCTGCTGATCAGGGGCGAGGCGAGGACCTTGCGCTTGGGTCCATCGGCGATGATCGCACCGCGGTCGAGAAGGATGGCGCGGTCGATTTCCGGCGGGATCTCGCCCGGGTGGTGGGTGACCAGCACAAGAGTGTGCCCCGCGGCGGCGAGTTCGCGCAGCGCGGCGACGAGGCCGAGCGAAGCGGCGAAATCGAGGGCGGTGGAAGGCTCGTCGAGCACCAGCACCGGCGGGTCATGAACCAAGGCGCGGGCAATGAGGAAGCGTCGGCGCTCGCCGGAGGAGAGCGTGCCGAAGTCGCGCTCCGCAAGATGCAAAATGCCGAGCCGGGCGATGGCTTGGTCCGCGGCGGACTTCTCCGCCCGACTGAAGCGCATCTCGCGGGTGCGGCCGAAGGCACCCCGGAGCGAGGAGAGCACGACATCGCGGGCGCTTTCCTCGGGATGGAAGCGGGCGACATCTTCCGGCATGACGACGCCGATGCGGTGGCGGAGTTCTTCGAGCGACCAGAGGTCCTCGCCGAAGAGCCGGCAG
>CAMLOZ010000206.1 GCA_946481625.1 uncultured Haloferula sp.
ATCTTCTGCTCGATGGGCTACGGCGCGCAGTTCATCCACAAGTTCGACGTCGCGGGCAAGCACCTGAAGAGCTTCGGCGGAAAGGGCAACGGGGACGGCCAAACGAGCTGCAGCCATGGAATGGCGCTGGACCTCCGCTTCGGCGAGCCGCGGCTGCTGGTGTGCGACCGTGAGAACCGCCGGCTGGTGCACTTCGACCTCGAGGGCAATTGGATCGGCGTGCACGCGACGAACCTGCGGCGACCTTGCACGATCTCGATCCTGGGCGACGCCTGCGCCGTGGCGGAGCTGGAGGCGCGGGTGACCATCCTCGACAAAAGCGGAGCGCCGGCGGCCTTTCTGGGCGACAACCCGGACAAGGGCCAATGGGCGAATTTCGGAGTGCCGCTGGAGCAGATGAAGACGGGGATCTTCACCGCACCGCACGGTTTGTCCTTCGACAGGGACGGCAACCTCTACGTGCAGGATTGGAATGCTTCCGGGCGAGTGACAAAGCTGAAGAAGCGCTGAACGGGAAGGACACAGCGGAAAGCCGATGCAGGGCGGGCACGCGAGTGCCCGCCCTTTTTCGGTTCGCCGGAGATGTCATTAAGTTTTCCTGACAAATCATCCCACAAGATGAGGTGCAATTTGCGCTTGATAGTAAAAATGAGGTAGCCAGGCGGAGGAGAATGACCTATAACACCAAGCCCATGATCAGTTAGAAGGCAATCCCGGCCTCCTTCCCGGAAAGGCGCGCGGGGCCGGTTTCCTCCCAACCTCCCAACGCGATGAAGACGAGAAGATCACAAGCCCGGAGGCTTGCCGGGGCCATGCTTCTGGCAAGTGCGGGAATGTTTGCCGCAACGGCACAGGAGGAAGCGGCGGCCGCCGAAGATGCGGACGTGGAGTCTCTCGGCAAGGCGGCAGGGAAATTCGTGGAAGCATATAACAAGAGGGACGCTGCGGCGGTGGCGGCCTTGTTCCTTCCCAACGGGGAGTTCATCGGGCGGAACGGGGAAGCGGTGCGCGGCCGGGAAGAGATCGAAGCGCGCTACAAGGATATCTTCGAGGAGGAGGATGTGCCGCAGATTGGGCTGGAAGCCTCATCGGTGAGGATCGTCTCGCCGGGGATCGCGATCGAGGAAGGGGTGCTTCATTTCACCAGCAAGGACGGGACCGAGGCGGTGAAGTCGGTCACCTATTCGGCGACGCAGGTCAAGCAGCCGGACGGGAGCTGGCTCATCGCAAGCACGCGGGACCAAGCGGAGGTGACACCGCCTTGCGAACACCTGAAGGCGCTGGCCGGGCTGGCGGGCGAGTGGAGCTTCACCTCCGACGACCTGCGGATGGACCTGGCGATGGATCTGGACGCGAGCGGGAACTTCCTGCTGGGCGAAGCGGTGACGACGGACGGGGACGGCGACGTGCAGACCACCAGCATCCGGATCGGGTGGAACCCGGCTTGTTCGTCGTTGTATTGGTGGACCTTCGACAGCGAAGGCGGGAATGCGGCGGGACAGTGGACGCGGGCCGGCAACGAATGGTTGATCCGGACGAGCGGGATCACGGCGGACGCGGAGACCAACGCGGCGACGCAGCGGCTGTGCTTCGAGGGCGACGACGCGATCGTCTGGAAGGCGACGGACCGGGTGATGGGGGGAGAAGCGCAACCGGATGTGGAACTGAAATTCGTGAGAAGGGCTCCGGATGCGGGAGGCGACCCGGTGGCCGGGAAGCCCGAGGAGAAGGAGCACGAAGGAGAATGAGAAACTGACATTTCCAAGCCCATGAAAACGTTCTCTCCATTGATTGCAGGGTTGGTGATTTGTTCCTTGGTCACCGCCGATGCGGAAGCCCGCGGAGGAGGACAGGGCCGGGGTGGCGGAGGGGACGGTTCCCGCGGAGGCGGAGGTGGCGGCGGACGTCAGGTGCAGCGCAGCCCGATGACGGGGTCCAAGATGAACCGGCCGACCCAGGGGCAGCAGACACGACCGGCAACCCAACCCCGGACGAGGCCAGCCACGCGACCTGGCGGCGGAGGTGGAGGTGCCCAGAGACCGGGCGGTGGAGGAGACTCCCGCCCGGCACCGAGACCCGAGACCCGGCCTGGAGGTGGAGGTGCCCAGAAACCGGGTGGCGGTGGCGGCGCAGGGGCCGGAAGACCCGGCAATGTCCAGCCGATGCCAATGCCCGACCGGCCGAACACCAAGCCGGGTCATGTGGGCTATCCCAAACCGGGCAACCGGCCGGGAGGGACCAACAATGTCATCCGGCCGGGCGGCGGAAACACCGTGATCAACAACCGGCCGATCAAGGTCAACCGCCCGAACTTCAACAACCGCCCGGCCACGCGGCCGAACTGGGGCAACAACTGGGGAAGCTGGGGCAACTGGAACAACCGCCCGGGACGGCCGGGTGGCAACGTGAACATCGGCAACAACGTCAACGTCAATATCAACAACAACTTCCGCAAGAACGTGAACTGGGGTTACCGCCCCAACTACTGGGGCAGCCGGCCCTGGTGGAACGCCAACAACTGCCATGGCTGGCACCACGGAAGCTGGAACTACGGGTGGAACCGGAGGTGGTACGGGCACTATCACTACTACCGCCCGCGGCCTTGGCCGGGCTATGTGATCGTGGACAACGACAACGACTTCGCCGAAGGGGTCGCATGGGGACTGGCCGCATGGGGATTGGGCAACCTGATCTACAACACCGGCTACCAGACCTATCAGAACCCCTACCCTGCCCCGCCGGTCCAGAGCGGCGGGACGACGGTCATTAACTACAGCGAGCCGATCACGGTGACGGCGGGCAATATGCCGCCGGGCAACGAGGCCGCGGAGAAGATCGCCGAAGAGAAGTCGAGCGCCGCGCTGGAGGCGTCACGCGCGTCCTTCAAGAAGGGCGACTACCTCGCGGCGCTGAAATCGGCGGACGAGGCGATCGCCGCGATGCCGGGCGACCCCGCGATCCACGAGTATCGCGCGCTGATCCTCTTCGCCCTCGGGAAATACGGGGAGGCGGCGGGAGTTTTGAATCCGGTGCTGGCCTCCGGGCCGGGATGGGATTGGACGACAATGACCGGTCTCTACGGTTCGCAGAGCGTTTACACCGGCCAGCTCCGGCGCTTGGAAGACTACGGGAGGTCGAAGCCGGACGATGCCTCGCTGCGATTCCTGCTGGGTTACCACTATCTCGTCTGCGGGCATCTCGACCAGGCATACGAGCAATTCGATCAAGCGGTGAAGTTGCAGCCCGCGGACACGATCTCGGCACAACTGCGGGATCTGTGCAAATCCTCGGTCTCGCCCGATACGGGGGACCAAAGCGAGGAGAGGCCGCCGGTGGAGGCGGCAACCCCGCCGCCCGTGCCTGCCGACAAGCTGCCTGGAACCTGGGTCAGCGACCGGGGCTATCAGGGCAAGGTGACTCTGAAGCTGGGTGAAGACGGGAAGTTCACGTGGACCTTCAACAAGGGCGGACAGAGCAACGATCTGACGGGAACCTTCAGCATCGACCAGAAAGGCCTGCTGGTCCTCGCCTCGGAGGATTCGCAGATGGTCGGCGAGATCAGGCTGCCGGAGGATACCAAGCTGAACTTCGTGCTCGCGGGCGGGCCGCAAGGCGACCCGGGATTGACCTTCCAAAAGACCCCTTGAGCGGTCCGTACAAGGCGCGCGGGTCCCGGAGACGGGGCCCGCGCTTCCACCGCGGAGCAAAAAGAAGCTCAGGGGCCGGGGTTGATGCGGGTGATCTTCGAGCCTTTCAGGCTGATGCCTCCCATCAATCCCCTCTGATCGAAGACGAACGCATAAGCATTCCGGTCGATGGTCTTGGTGGTAAGCTCGGCGGACAGTCCCCGGTCCACCACGACCAGATCGGGGCTGCTGCCAACCGACCAGCCGGCCGCCTGGTTGAGCTTCGAGACTTCCTTGGGATTCATGAGGAAGAGTGCATAGCCGAATTTCTGAGCTCCGGCTTGCAGGCCCCACGAGGCACCTGCGGTCTGGTAATAGCCGCGCACGGAGCCATCTCCACCGAGAAGGGCACCGTTTCCACCCTCGGCACCGAAGACGAAGCCGCCCTTCATGATATGCGGGAAGACCAGAACGCCCGAAGCGGAGCGACCGATCCTGCGGGCGGCGGCATTCTTCGCGTAGAGGTCGCTCAGGGCTGCCCGGGAATCCGCCGCGATGCGACGGCCGCTCGCGTTCGCGGCATTCGCTTGCGTGACCGGTTCATGGGCGCATTGGCTCAGCAGCGCGCCGGACAATGCGAGCAGCGAGATTCGACAGATGAGTTGTAGCGGTGTTTTCATGGTAACCTTCCACGCTAGCAGGCGATGTTGGAAAACGCAAGGTGTCGAAATCGAAGCGGCGGAGGCGGAGCGGCACAGGAAAAGGTGACAACAAAATCCACGATTTACTTCTCCCCCATCGTCATTTTTCAACTTCAATGCTAACCTCTTCCCCGCATGTGGCGGTACATCGAACCGTCCCCCCAGCCATGAATGCATCGCGCGCCCTCTGCTCCATCGCGATCCTGCTTTTCGCGGCGTGCGCCGCGCCGGTGTCCTACGAGGTGATCAAGGGCCCGCTACCACAGGGGCGATTCGTGGAATCGCCGCTGTCGGATGCGATGAGGGAGCTGGAGGCGGGCAAGGCGGCGAAGGATCCGGTGGTGGCAAGCGGGCATTTCATCGAGAGCGCGAGGCTGACCGGAACCAATGCACTGGCTGGCGAGCCGGGCGGGGTGGCGCTCTACAACCACGCCGTGGCGCGGCTGGTGGAAACGCTGGAATCGGCGGACTCGCTGCCATGGGGGAGGACGATGACCGCGGGCAGCGGTGCCGGTGCCGTCATGCTGCGGGGCAAGCTCGAGCCGGGAGCGCCCGAGGTGGCGCGGAGGTATATCACCGCGGATAGTCTCAACTTCAAAGGCAAGTATGCGCAGCGCGCCACGCGGCCGGGCGTGGGTGCGCCACTGGTGGCGATCTGGCCGGAGGACCATAAATTCCGGCTGACCTATGATTCGCCGCGCTTGCACGCACCCCTGACGGCGATCCTGCGGTTCGAAGGAAACCGGTCGGCGACGCTCGAGCTGCACGACCCCTTCGAGGAAGAGCGGATCTCCATCGCGGGCCGGAACCCGGCGCTGGCGGCGGATTTCAGCGCACCGGTATCGATGTCCATCGCAGTGGCCCGGCCGGACAAACTGGGATTGATCCGGTTGCTGAATCCGCAGAAGTATTCGGATACGGCCCGCTTGGTGAGGCTGCAGAAGTACGATAAGGATCGTATCCCGGTGCTCTTCGTCCACGGCTTGCAGGACACACCGGTGACGTGGATGCCGATGTACCTCAGCCTGGTGAACGATCCGGAGATCCGGGATCGCTTCCAGTTCTGGGTCTTCAGCTATCCGAGCGGATACCCGTATCCCTACTCCGCTTCCCTGCTCAGGAAGGAGCTCGACGGGGTGAAGCGGGTGTTCCCGGACCACAAGGATATCGTGATCGTCGGGCACAGCATGGGAAGCCTGGTCAGCCGGTTGATGGTGACGGATGCCGGGGACAAGATCTGGCTGCGCACCTTCGGGCAGCCGCCGGAAAAGACGAAGATCCAGGGTGCGAGCAGACAACTGCTGCTGGATGCGCTGGTATTCCACCACCGGAAGGAGATCCGCCGGGCGATTTTCATCTCGGCCCCGCACCGCGGCTCGGGGCTGGCATCGAACTGGATCGGGCGACTGGGATCGCGGCTTGTGAGGGTGCCCGGTTTCATGGCGGACGCGCGCGACGCGATATCCTCGATCATGGTTGCCGACCGGGCCTCGATGGTCTTGGAGCGGGCGCCGAACAGCATCGACACCCTGTCTCCGGACAACCGCTTCGTGAAGCAGGTCAGCAACATGCCGATCGCACCGGGGGTGATCTACCATTCGATCGTCGGCGACCGGGGCAGAGGCGACACGCCAGACTCGAGCGACGGGGTGGTGCCCTACTGGAGCTCGCATCTCGAGGGTGCGGCATCCGAGAAGATCGTGCCTTCTCATCACAGCGCGCACCAGAACCCCGAAGCGATCGAGGAGGTGAGGCGGATCCTGAATCTGCATTTGAAAGCCCGGCGGTAGCCGGGATTCCCCGTCCGCGGCGGGAAGTGCGGCGGGCCAGCCGACCGAGTGACAAGGCGCGGGCCGCGTTTTACTGACGGAACTGGTTCATTGACACGGCTTTTCCGGTCGCTAGCCTCGCGCGTCCGCGCCCGGGGGCACGGTATCCTTTCGCCGTCCCCACGCGCCTTTCGCAAGTCAACCCACTCCAAGCAAACAAGAGATGGCTACCGTGAAGAAGTCCGCCAAAAAGGCGGCCAAAAAAGCGCCCTCCGCCAAGGGCATCAAGTACGTTTACACCTGGGGCAACGGCAAAGCCGACGGCAACGGGTCGATGAAGGCCCTCCTCGGCGGCAAAGGCGCGAACCTCGCGGAAATGACCCGAATCGGTCTGCCGGTGCCTCCGGGATTCACCGTCACGACGGAGGTTTGCACCTACTTCTACGCGCACAAGAAGACCTATCCGTCCACCCTGCAGGGCCAGATGGAAGCCGGCGTGAAGAACATGGAGAAGATCATGGGCTGCAAGTTCGGCGACGCGAAGGGCATGCCGCTCCTCGTGGCCGTGCGCTCCGG
>CAMLOZ010000207.1 GCA_946481625.1 uncultured Haloferula sp.
GTTTTCCGGCAGCGCCCCGATCTACAGCCTCGGCGACCCCGGCACTCCGGATCACGAAACCGTGAAGGCGGTCCTGGCACGCATCGATGCGGACGTGGTTTCCCTGGAGGAAATCGACTCTGCCGATGTCTCCGGCGATCCGGACGACCTCGACGCGCTGGCCGCCAGTCTCGGCTACCCCTACCTCCACCTCGCTCCGGTAGGCGGGAATCTCCCGACCTACACCGCACCGATCGACAACAGCCTCCGCGTGATCTTCCTGTCGCGCTTTCCCTTTCTGGAGACCAGTCAAGTGGTCTCCCCTCCGGATGCCCGGGAGATGACCCGCTTCCTCCCGGCGGTGAAAGTGGATGTCCCGGGCACGGCCAACGACCCCGTCGTGATCGCGGCCCACTTGAAGTCGGGCGACGGCACCGACGACCGTTTCCGCCGCTTTGTGGAGATGAAGCGCCTCACCGGGTTTCTGGCCGCACGGGGCCTGACCGATGACGACAACTACATCGTCATGGGGGACTTCAACATGGTGGGTGCCAACCGCACCTATGAGACGATCCCGACAAGCCTGCCTGCATCCTACGATCTCGGCGCGGATGTTACCTTCCCGCTCAGCTACTCGAACAACCCGGTGGCCTATTTCACCAGCCCGGGAATCAGCCGGCTCGACATCCGGCAGGTCGATGGATCGGCGGTGACCTTCCCGGGCAGCGGATCGGTGCTGGACCTGATGATGGTGTCGCCGGCGATCGCCGGGAGAATGCACGCCTCGGAGATCTACAACTCCGCGCTCGATGTCTCGAACGCCACCGGCCTCCCGAAGTCCGGGGACCCGCTGGCAGCGGATACCAGCGCCACCGCTTCCGACCACCTCGCGCTTTTCGGGGATTTCGAGCTGGATGCCGATCTTCCCAATCTCGCCTTGTCGCTTTCGCTCCCCGCCGTGCTGGAGGGAATGCCGGACGGCACGGTGATGGCCACGGTCACGCTGCCCGCCGTCTTGTCCGAGACGGTGAACCTCACTTTCTCCTCGGATGACCCGGAGACCGCGCTGCCGATCCCGCCGGTCCTTCAGATCCCGGCCGGTTCGCTCAGCGGCAGTGTCGCGATCCGCACGCCGAAGAACTACTTTGCCGATCCCCAGCGCAGCGTGACCATCTCGGTGATCGCTCCCGGCCATGATCCGGACAACGCGGTCTTGATCGTCGAGAACGTGGACGGCCCGTACCTCCTTACGCAGCCGGGCATGACCGTGGCCGAAGGCTTCGATGGTTTCGGCGGCAGCCACGATCCGGTTCCCTGGTCCACCGCGGAGGCTCTCCCGTGGCAGGGCATCGACGACGGTTCCTCGTCCTCCCCCGGCCTCCGCGCCTACGGTTCCGCTGCGGACGCCTCCCTGGGCGTTTTGCCGGACGGCGATGTCACGGTCGCCGCCGCCACCTTCGTCAACGATTCGGAGGAGGTCCTGACCGCGCTCGAGATCGCATTCGATGTCGAGCAATGGCGCGGCGCCCTTGCCGGCACGGCGGACACCTTGGGTGCGGAGCTGTCCTACGATGGATCCAGCATCCCGCTGCCGGAGCTTGCCTATGCCGCGAGCACCGCTCTTCCCACCGGACCGGTCGCCGGAGGAACGAGCACCCCGCTGTCCACCGTCGCGTCAGGGCTGGCCATTCCGCCCGGAGCGAGCTTCGAACTGCGCATCACTTTCACCCCGGGGACAGGCGGAGGCGTGGCACCGGCGGACGTGTTCATCAACGAGTTCCACTACGATGACGCTAGTACCGATAGCGGGGAGTTTATCGAAGTCGCCGTGGCACCGGGCTTCACCGGTCAATTGTCGCAGATTGATATCGTTCTCTACAACGGCGAGACCGCCGGCAGCGGGGTTGTCTACGACACTCTCAATCTCGCATCGGACTTCACCCCGGCGGGAACCTTCGACGGTTACTCGCTCCACGTCGCCCAGTTGCCCTCGAACGGGCTCCAGAACGGTGCCCGCGACGGCTTTGCCGTGGTCAACACGGCTACCTCGCAGGTGCTCCACTTCATCTCCTACGAAGGCGTCCTCACCGCATCCGAGGGACCAGCCGCAGGCATGACCTCGGTGGACATCGGCGTCGATCAGGATCCGGCTCCCGCGGAGGGAGTGTCGTCGGTCGGCCTCACCGGCACGGGAGGGCAGGCGTCCGCTTTCACTTGGGCGCAGTTCACCGGCCTGTCCTACAGCGCCGGCCAGCCCAACAGCGGTCAGGCCTTCAGCGTGCCGGCGCTGCCCTCCCAAGGCATCGCGATCGACAACCTCAGCGTGACCTTCCTTCCCGCCAGCGATCCGGATACGGATGGCGACGGGCTCGCCGATTCGCTCGACCCGGACGACGACAACGATACCCAGCCGGATACCGAAGAACTCGCCTTCGGTACCGATCCGCTCGATGCCGGATCGATCTTCCGCGTCCTGCTCTCCCCGTCCGGCGACCAGCTTTCGTTTCCCGGAGCGGCGGGCATCGGCTACACCGTCGAGTCCAGCTCCGATCTCGGTATTTGGATCGAGGTGGAAACCGTCCTCGGAAGCGGCCAGATCATCGAAGTCCCGATTCCCGATGGCGAGGGTCGTATCTTCTACCGGGTGAAGGCGGGCGAATAGCTTGCCTACTTGTGGTGCGCATGGGCCCGCAAATCCGCGAGGTCCAGGAACTCCAGCGCGGCTTCGTGGGTGGACTCCAGCACCACCGGTGGGGCCTTGCCTGCCTCGAGCGCGTCTTTCCACCGCGAGGCACAGAGGCACCAGCGGTCGCCCGGCTTCAAACCGGGAAAATCGAACTCCGGCCGCGGTGTCGAAAGATCGTTCCCGCGGGATTTCGAGAACGCCAGAAACTCCTCCGTCACCTGCGCACAGACCACGTGCACGCCCACATCCCCGCGCCCGGTGCGGCAGCAGCCGTCCCGGAAGAAGCCCGTCATCGGGCGGGTCGAGCAGGGTTCGAGGACCCCGCCCAGCACGTTTCTCCGTTCGCCTGCCATCGGGATTAAGCTAACCGCTTACGGCGATTCGTCCAATCCGGTATTGGTGACGAGTTGAGTCGTCCAGCTTGAAACGAAAAACCTCGCGTGGAGCCACGCGAGGTATTGTCGTCACGAGTCTCGGGAATCAACCCCCGGTGCGCGGCGGACGCTTCTTCGAGGAGCCCGGATCGTCCCCCGGATCAACCACCCGGCCGCTCGCCTGCCGCATCTTCTGCATGCGCTGGGCTTCCTCCGCCTTCGCCGCCATGCGTTCCATGAAGCTCTTCCCGCCCCCGGCCTTCGCCTTCAGTTCGGGTTCGGGCAAGCGGTTGCTCAGCCAGGTCTGGGCGATCGAGAAAACGTTCGAGGTGGTCCAATACAACGCCAGCGCTGAAGCGAAATTGTAGCAGACGAAAAGGAAGATGAAGGGCATGAACTTGATGATCATCATCTGCGTCTTGTCCCCCCCGGTATTCGGCATCATCGCCATCTGCGCGAAGCTGGTGATCGCCATCAGGATCGGCAGTGGGTTGATTGGCAGGCCGAGCACGTGGGCCACCGTGTCCGGCTGCGAGAGGTCCGTCACCCAACCGAGGAAGCCTTGGCCGCGCATCTCCACCGCGTGGAGCAGCATCGAGTAGAAGCCGAAGAAGATCGGGATCTGCGCGAACATCGGCAAACAGCCACCCAGGGGATTGATCCCGTACTTGCGGTACAGGCCCATCATCTCCTGGTTCATCTTCTGCGGGTCGTCCGGATACTTCTCCCGCAGCTTGTCCATCTCCGGCTTGAGCTTGGACATCCGCTTCATCGTCCGGTTCGAGCGGTTGTAGAGCGGCCAGATCGCAACCCGCAGCAGGATCGTGAGCACCACCACCGCGATCCCCCAGGACCACTTGTCGGAGAATTTTGCCACTACGCGGTGAACCGCGCTCAGCGATGTGTTCATGAAGCGGCTGAACGGACTGAAGATGCCGTAATTCATTAGAGCACCCCATTCGGCACCCCACTGGGCTTCCATCTTGCGGAGAATCCGGTTCTGCTTCGGACCAGCGAAGACTTCATACTGGATAGTGCGTTGCTCCTTGGGAGCGAGTGTAGCCTTGGGTAGGCGCAAGCCCGCGCGGACCGACTTCACGATGGGTGCGTTCGGTACCAAGGTGACGTCGGAGTAGGTACTCCAAAGAAGCGAATCGGTGGGTTCGAGGGGCTTGAAGACGTTCGCGAAGAACTGGTTCGAAACGCCCGCGAAGAGGGCCTTCTCGACCGGCTCGGTGATCTGGGTTCGCGCTTTCTTCAAGCCGAACCATGCTTTTGCGAACTCGGTGTTCGAGTGGTAGGTCACGCTGCGGTTGTCATTGACCACGAAACCTGTTTGGTCGGCCCGCTCGACATTGTCCAAGGGGGTGGCCTCGCCCAGGAAGACGCTGAAATTGTCGAGATTTACCGGGTTGTCGCCGGCGTTCTCGAGCTGCAGCTTGTAATCCAGCATGTAGGGATCGGCGATATTGCCGGTTTCGCGCAGGCTCCAAGTTTTCTGTGCCCACATGCCGGAGGGCAGCTTGCCGCGGAAGACCACCGATTTGTCCTTCACGGACGCTTCGGGGACGTAAGCATAGCTGCCGGATTCGATCCGGTCCACCCCGTCGGAAATCGCACCCATCGGGTGGTTTCCGTGGCGGTTCAAGCGCACCGGCCCCTCGATGCCCGGGCTCTGGTTCTTCAGTTCAACATACTTCAGCCCACCGCCGACGTTGGTGAAGACGAAGATCGCCTCGGAGGTTTCGAGCTTGGACTCGACCTCGACTTCCTGGACCGGCGGCTCCACCTCGGTCAGGGTCCCGGGCTTGTCGCTCGCAGGCTCCACCGGTTGGGCGGGAGCCTTGGCAGCTTCTACCGCCGCCTCGCGCTGCTTCTGCTCCTGCAGGATCCGCGCGTTCTTCTGCTGATAGAATAGGTTTACCGCCAGCAGGATGCTGCAGACGGTGACGACGATCCAGGTCTTGCGGTCGTACATTGGGAATGAGGGAAAAAGGAAGATCCCTTGTCAGGCTCCGGGGCCTGCGGGACGGTCGGGTGCTGTGCCCCGTTTCGGCGGGACGGGGTCATAACCATAGCCCCCCCAGGGATGACAGCGGAAAATCCGGCGGACCCCCAGCCAGGAGCCGCGCAAGGATCCGTGGGTCTCGACCGCCTGCAGGAAATAGTTGGAACAAGTCGGCTGGTAGCGGCAGCCCGAATTCGGCCCGCCCAGCGCCTTGAGCACGGGATTCAGGAACTTCTGATAGAAGCGGATGACCAGGCGGATGAGGCGTTTCACTCAAGTTCCAAGTGAGAAGTTCCAAGTGCCAAGGGGGAGAAATTCAAAACTCGAAGCTCCAAACTCCGGCGAAGAACAGGAGAGCAGGTAACACCGGCGGTGCGTTTCGCAGGGAGAATTTTCCATCAAGTTTCCCACTCGCCCGGACGGCGGCGCGCCCGGATCCTTGAAAGTTGGAACTTCTCATTTGGAACTTCCGAAAAGCCCCAGCCGCTTCGCCTGCTTCAACCAATCCGACTCCAGCTCCGCGAAAGTGGCCGCCGCCGAACCGGGGCGGGGGATGGTGATCAACAGGCGCTTCGGTTCGACCAGCAGATGCCCGTGGCGCTGCACGATCGCCCGCAAACGCCGCCGCAGGAGATTGCGGTCGTGGGCCTTGCCGACCTTGCGGGTCGTGATGAAGCCCACCATCAAATGGGGTAGCGCGGCATCCGCCAGAGTGCTGACAACAACAAGACGGCCGGCTTTCGCCTGACCGTCTTTGCGCACGCGGAGGAAATCCGCGCGTTTCGACATGCTCTGCTTCCGCGGGAGGCGCATGGGCCGGGCGCGGCGCGCAGGCGTTGATTACACCCCGTGCTGGGTCGTGTGGCGGGCGTATTGCAGCTCGGCACCCTTGGGGATCAGACGCTTGCGGCCCTTCTGGCGGCGGCGCTTGATGATGTCGCGACCGGACTTGGTCGCCATGCGGGCGCGGAATCCGTGCTGGCGCTTGCGGGTGCGCTTGGAAGGCTGGAACGTGCGTTTCATGGCGGTCTCGGGAAAGGGCGTTTCGTCTGTCCGCGGCGGAACCCTCGTTCCGGCCCGGCGGGGCGCGCACTCTAGGGGGCCGCTTTCCCTTGTCAATCCGCCAAATTCCCCGGATGGCGGAATTTTTTCAAAGATGGCCGGGAAATTTCGTGCCGCCTTCCCCCCGCCATGCCACCCTGACCCCGTGAGCAAGGGGTCTTCCGACAGCGGCATCGCGGTCGCCAACCGGCCGAAGGTCGAGCCGGCCACCATCGAGGACCTGCCGGGTCTCACCGATCTGGTGATGGAGTTGTTTGCGCTCTCCGACGACTTCACCCCGGATCACGACGCCCAGGAGCGCGGTCTCGCCCTGATCCTGGAGCAGCCGAGCCGCGGCCGGATCTTCGTGGTGCGGAACGATACCCGTATCATCGGCATGGTGAACCTGCTGTTCACCATCTCCACCGCCATGGGCGGCTTCGTCATCCTGATGGAGGATGTGATCGTCCATCCGGCCCACCGCGGGCAGGGCTACGGCACCATGCTGCTCGACAAGGTGATCGAGTTCGCCAAGCAGAAGGACTTCAAGCGCATCACCCTGCTGACCGACAGG
>CAMLOZ010000208.1 GCA_946481625.1 uncultured Haloferula sp.
GGTCGTGTTGGAGTCGGTGACCGCGCGCCAGCGCAGCTGCAGCGACTGGCCCTCGAAGCCGTCGAGGTCGACGATCGAGTGGATCGGGCCGCTGGCCGGCGTATGGCACCACGACAGCGCCCCGGCCCCGAAATACAACCCGGGCAAGGGCGAGGACGTGCCCGGCGAGGAAAAGCCCATCGCCGCCATCATCGCAGCCTACGCCGTCAGCTTCGGGCCCGGGCTCGCCTACACTTTCGACACCACCGAGTGCCGCCCCCTGTACGCCTGGCAGGGCGGCTTCCTCGACATGACCGCCTACTGGGGCGACCAGAAGCGGGGCTCGCGGGTTTCCTTCGACTACATCCCGCGTCTGGTAGGCACCCTGTTCTACAAGGCCGAGGGCAAGCATCCCCTCTCCATCGGGGGCAAGAGCGTGGATGACCTCGGCGGGCCTTCCTATGTGGGCTACAGTCTGGTCAAGGGCGTGCCCCGCTGGGAGTTCAAGGCGGGCGACCACACGGTCACGGTGATGATGACACCGTCTGCAAAGGAACTCTCCTACGAAGCCGAGGTCACCTGCGAGCCACCCGCACCGATCGCGTGGCGCGAAGGCGACTTCGTGGCGGAAGGCAGCGGCAAGCTGAACTTCAGCTACAGCGGCAAGGCGCTGGGCACCTACCAGGGCTACAAGGTGAAGATCGACCTGCGGAAGCCCAACGTCCAGGCCGGCGAAACACTCTTCAACAACTACGGCTGCATCGGCTGCCATTCCCTGGATGGATCCAAGGGTCACGGCCCG
Organism: uncultured Haloferula sp.; assembly: GCA_946481625.1. Next base: position 782 of record CAMLOZ010000208.1, read on the forward strand.
TCCGTGGGCGGGCTCGCCGACCATATGGTGGAGCTGGAAGGCGCGGCTCCGGTGAAGGCCGACGGCGAATACCTGCTGGAGTCCATCAAGAACCCGAACGCGAAGATCGTGAAAGGCTATCCGCCGAACTACATGCCGCCCTTCGGACTGCCCGACGTCGAATACGATTCCCTGGTCCTCTTTATCCAGTCCCTTTCCAAACCCGAATGAATTCCAAGATCATGAACCGAACTTCGGGAAAGGCCCGGGTGGCGGGCGCGCTTCTGGCAATGACGGCACTCGTCGCGGCGGCGGACTTCGACGATTGCTACAAGGTGGAGGACATCAAGCTGCCGGAGGGCGTGCCGCCGGAAGTGGGCGGGATCGACTTCGGCCCCGATGGTACGCTCTGGGTCGTACTTCGCCGTGGCGACGTGGTCCGGGCCAAGCCCACCGGGGACGCCAAGGGCTTCCAATGGGAACTCTTCGCCAGCGGCTTCCACAACGGCTGCGGGATCGACGTGGTCACGCCCTCGAAGATCCGCATCACGCAGATGGCGGAGATGACCGAGGTGGAGGACACCGACAAGGACGGCAAGGCGGACCGCTTCACGCGCTTCGCCGCGGGCTGGGGCCTCAGCGGAAACTACCATGAAACCAACACCCTCGCCAAAGACGGGAAGGGTGGCTACTACATCTCGGTGGGAACGGCCTCGCACGCCGGGCCGACCTTCCAGCACGTGCTGGGCGAGTATTCCGCCGCCGGACGACGCGGGCGGAACTACTCCTCCGTGAAGTGGAAGGGCTGGATCCTGCACACCGACGCGAAGGGAACGGTGACACCGGTAGCCAGCGGCTTCCGCATGGCGAACGGGATTTACCAAGACCCCGACGGCAACCTGTGGGCAGGCGACAACCAGGGCGACTGGAAGGCGATCACCCCGCTCTATCATGTCGAGAAGGGCAACTTCTACGGCCATCCCAGCAGTCTTGTCTGGGACGAAGCTTGGAAGGGCAAGGACCCTCTCGCCACCTACCGCAAGGATCTCGACGCTTACAACAAGCACCGCACCAAGGCGGCAGTGGAGCTACCGAACAAGGAGATCAACCGCTCCGCCGGGGAACCGATGGAGCTTCCGCGCAACGGTTCCTTCGGCCCCTTCGCCGGCCAGTTGCTCGTGCCCGACAACAACGGGGAGCGCATCTCCCGCGTGATGCTGGAGAAAGTGAACGGGAAGTTCCAAGGCGCGGTGACCCAATTCATTCAGAATCACGGCCTGCGCTCCGGCAACCACCGCCTCCGCTTTTCGGCGGACGGGAAGGAACTGTATGTAGGCCAGACGGTCCGCGGCTGGGGAACTCCGGCCGAAGGCCTGCAACGGATCACCTGGAAGGGCGGCGTACCCTTCGATATCGAGAGCTTCAAGATCACGAAGAAAGGCTTCACCGTCACCTTCACCAAGGACATCCCGGACAAGCTGAAGGAGAAAAAGGCGTGGGATTTCTCCTCCTTCACGGTGCAGCCGAAGTGGACCTACGGCAGCGACCCGGAGAACGAGCGCGAGCACGACGTGAAGGAGTTCAAACTCAAGGGCAAGCGCACGGTGGAAGTGGAGCTGGAAAGCTTCTCCGCGGGGAAGATCTACAAGCTGGAACTACCGAAGGACCTGAAGTCCGCGGACGACAAGTCACCGCTGCAAAACCGGCTGGCCTTCTACACCGCGAACGAACTGCCGAAGTAAGGATGCGCTCTCAGCGGGTGCCGGAAAGCCGGATCGTCACGGGAAACCGGGGCCGTTCCTCGTGATTCAGGCCCGTTTCGGTCGAGGCCCCGCCCCACTCCCGCCAACTCGCGTAGATCGAGTGCTTCTCTCCCCCGACCAGCTTGACCCCCTGCAGCCAGAAGCTTCCATCCGGCTCCGTTTTTCCGGCCAAGGACGGAGGGGCGCTGCCGTGAGCCACCCAGATTTCCGCGCCGGACGCCGGGGTTCCGTCCTCTTTCAGGACATGAACCATCCCGCCCGAGGCAAGGACCGGACCCGGTGGCGGGAAGAAAAAAAGCGAGTTCACGAGCGCCAGCAACAGGGGGAACAAACCCAGTCCAAGCGCGGGCCCGCGGCTACGATTGCGAGGGACCATGAGGATGGCCACGAGTGCCAACAGAGGCGGTGCCCAGAAGACCCGGAAGAACGGGTGGTTGTTAGGACCGAACAACTCCGGGTTCAGCGCCGAGGACATGCCCGCCATGAGCATTACAAAAAGATCCACCACGATCAGCGGGAGAGACACCACCGCCGCCACCGTCCCGAGAACGATCGCGAACCAGAAGCGCACCGAGGAAGAGATGCCGCCCGAACGCGGGGAAGAAGTTGAAGCCGGATCTGAACTCACGGGAAGGAGGACCTGCTGTTAGCTTGGCATAACTCTTCAACCCAGGAAACCCCTTATTCCGGCTCCGCCGCGCCGCACCCTGGCGAAGCTCTCCCGCTCCCGATTTCCACGCGCCTCCGCGCGGAAAACCCATCCTCCAAGCGCCTCACTTGGGCCCGCGCAGCTTCAGCGCGGCCTCGGTGCGGGTGCGCACGTGCAGCTTCGCGTAGATCCGCTTGAGGTGCCACCGGATCGCCTCCACCGAGACTCCGAGGCGCTCGGCGATCTCCTTGTTGATGAAGCCGTTCGCGACCAGTTCGAGTACCTCGCGTTCACGCGCGGTGAGGTTCTCCACCTCAGCCGCCGTGGTCGATTGCTCGCGGAAATGGTGGATCACCTTGCGGGCGATCTCCCCGCTCATCGGCGCCCCGCCCTGCTGGACATCGCGGATGGCGGCCAGCACCTGGTCCGGTGCCGAGCGCTTCAGGAGGTAACCGGAGGCACCGTTGCGCAGCGCGCTGAAGATGCGGTCCGGGTCTTCATAGACGGTCACCATGATGATCTGGACTTCCGGCAGCAGCTTCTTCAAGCGGCCGGCGCACTCGATGCCCGACATGCCCGGAAGCTGGATGTCCATGAGCACCACCTCCGGCGCGTGCTTCGGCAACTGGGCAAGGGCCTTCTCCGCCGTGTCGCAGGAGCACACGCAGCGGAAATCCGGCGAGAGATCGATGATGGTGGCCAGTCCCTCGCGGGTGGTTTTGCTGTCTTCGACGATTCCGACTTTGGTCATGCGTGACTCCTTTCCAGGGGAAGACTGAGTCCGACCGTGGTGCCGCGGCCGGGGTTGCTGTTGATGCGGCAGGTGCCGCCGAGTTTCTCCATCCTTTGCTTCATTCCCGCAAGCCCGTCGCTGCCGGGGCTGGCAGGGCCCGGGGTGAAGCCACGACCGTCGTCCGCCAGCAGGATCTGCAGATCACCCGACGCGACTTCGATCGTGAGACGCACCTCGCGGGCACCGGAGTGCCTGACAATATTGTTCAGGGCTTCCTTGAACGCGAGGAAGATATCGTGCCGCTGGTGCGAGCCGAGGGGATGCTCTGCCACGGACTCCGCGATCTGGAGACGGCAGGTGATCCCCGCAAGCTCCAGAAAACGCTGCGCGAAAAGCGAGAAGTAGCCGGCGAGGTCCGCGACCGAATCGTAGCGCGGGTTCACCGCCCAGACGATCTCGTCCAGCCCCGTGACAAGCGCGCTGCAGACATCGCCGAGTTGGTCGAGATAGCTCTCCTTCTTCTCGGCCGGAACCGCGGGGTTCTTCACCAGGGAAGTCAGGATGCCCGCCTCGGTGAGACCCGAGCCAAGCTCGTCGTGCAGGTCCTGCGCGACGCGGGTTCGCTCCTGCTCCAGCGCGCGGTGGCGTTCCACGAGCTGGCGCTCCTCGATCTCCGCCGCGAGCTGGCGGGTGCGCAGGCTCACGGTCCGGCGCAGCAGCGAGACCCAGATCAGGGCGATGAAAAGACCGCCGGCCAGGATCGCGATGGTGGCGATGGTATGACGCCGGGTCCACCACGGCCCGCGCTGCAGGACCACGAGGTCGGAGGTGTCGTTCAGCAAGAGTTCGAACGGCTCCGCGGCGCTGCCGGGGCTATCGGATGCGGAGGTCACGTAGGTGCCGCACAGCCTCAGCAGGCTGCCGCGCTGGAGCGGCTTGCGGTCGTGGTCCGGCGCGACTGCCAGACGGGCGATGAACCGGTGCTCTCCCGCCTGCATTTCGAGCACCCGTTCCTCCTCCCGCAGCGAGTCGTTGAGAAGGCGGGCCTCGATCATCACCCGCGTGGCATCGAGCTTGGGATTCGGCAGCGATTCCGGGACCACGGTCACCGGTGCCGGCAAGGGTCCCAAGCCGGCCTTGCGCAGGTAGGCCTCCAGCAGCAGTGGCGACGGCCCGCCGACTCTCGGGAATCCCGCCGCCTCCACCTTCTCCCCCGGGACAAGCGCCGGGGAATCCCGGCTGACCACGCGGAATCCGCGGGTGCCGTCGGAGAGGAAGAACTCCGGAGGCCGCGCGTGCAGCAGCACGCCGCTGGTTTTCACCCGCTTGAAGACGGCGGGATGGGAGGTGAATAGCAGCAGGTCGGCCGCAGGAAGCGATTCGGCATCGAAGGGGTCCGCGGGGGCGGGATCGTCCACGGTCAAGAGCGCGTTGCCCATCAGGCACACGCCGGCATTCACGCGGCTGCTGCTGTCCCAATTCGCCGTGAACACGCCCCGGATGCGCACCACGCTGCCGGGCAGGGCCTCGCGTGCGGCGGGGCTCAAATTCGGATAGGGCAAGGGATAGAGGATGCTGTCATTGATGCGCACCTGCCCGTCGCGGGTGAGAAGCACCATGTGGGACGACTGCGCGGAAACGACCACGCCTTCGAGCTCCACCCACTCGGCATCCAGGCTTCCGCTCGCGATCTGTTCCCAGGTAGGCCGGATCGCTTCAGGCATCGGCGCGCTACCGAGATAGGAAGCGCGGTCGGCATAGAGCATGGGCGAGAAATCTCCCGGATCCGTCCGGCCCTCCAGTTCCCACAGCTCCCCGGCGCGCGGGGCGACACCGGAAGCGGGGGTCGAGTAGCGGACATACACGCCGCCGGTCGAGTCCTGGATGACGAGGAACTGCTCCTCCGCCATGGTCACGACTCCACGGAGGCGCGCGCGGTAAGGCTTGCGGGCTTCCTCGGGCTGAAGACGGCGGACCTGCCCGGCCCGGGTCAGGAGTTCCGCCTGGTCGATCGAGTCGCCAATGACCTCGAGCTGCCGTGCATCCACCACAACGATCCCTTCGCTCCGCCCGATCCCGTGCACCTTGACCCGCCGGTGTTCGAGCGAATCCGGCTGCAACCCGCCGGCATCCACGACCGTGACATGGAAACCGGAGTCCTGCCCCGCGAGTTCGAGCTCGAGGCGTCCCCGGGAACGGCTCGCAAAGGTCACGTTGCCTTCCCCGTGAACCCAATAGCCGCGGGTCGTCGATTCGACACCGCGCCACTCCTCGGTCCGGGGGGGGCGGGGAAACGGGTCCGGGATCACCGAAGAGATCAAGCGGGGCTCTCCCGCGAAGAGCCGCGAGCCGTCGTCGGAAGTGAGGCGGAATTCGTACATGCCCGTGACGGGGATCCGGATCCGGCCGCTGAAGGACAAGCCCACGTTGAGCGGACGAGGAGCCACCCCGATGTCGAAATCCGGCACCACGCCCTCGCTTTCGGGCTTCATCCCGTCGATGTCCGAGATCCCGATCCAAGGATTCCGCAAGTACGACTGGTATCGTAGTCCGGGCACGAAGGAGCCGTCCTCGCCTTCATGGAAGAGCACGTCCGGCGGTACCTTCCGCAAGGGCAGGCCCGGCCCCTCGTAGTGGAGCTCGAGGTTGAAGAGGTTGAGCCCGTTGAACCAATCGACACGCAGGGGCTGCATGCCCTCCTCCAGGAAGACCGACGTGCTGCGCGTGACATCCGCATGATGACCGTCGA
>CAMLOZ010000209.1 GCA_946481625.1 uncultured Haloferula sp.
GGGTCAATGCGAGCCAGACCTCTTGACCGTGAATTTACCGTGAAGACCGTTTCAAGGCTCCTGCGCCTCCTTGGCTGCGTCTTCAATCTTCTCGCCCGCGCGCTGGAGAAAATCGCCCGTGGCACCCGCCGCCTTGCGGAGACCCGCCTCGGTCTTGTCACGCGCGATATCGAGGGTTTGCGGCACGCGCTGCTCCGCCTCCGCGGCGGCTTCCCGCGTTTTCTCTCCGGCGGTTTCGAGCGCCTGCCCCACTTTATCCACCACCTGCGGAAGACGCTTGCGCGGAGCCCGCGGTGCGGACGGTTCCTTCACCGTCAGCTTGCCCCCTTGAGATCTCGTGGCCACAGGCGGGCCGAGCTCACTTTCCGGCACCACCACGGCTTTGGGAGCCGCGGAACTTTCGGAAGCGATTACCGGGGTCTCCTTCACCTCAACCGCCTTGGGCGCGTTGGCCGTCTCATCGCGGTTGCAGGCTGCGAGGACAAGGGCCATGGGAAAGAGATGGAAGGCGGACTTCATCGTGCGGACACGATGCATCGCCGCCCGGGAATCTCAAGCGTCATGCGGCCGGTGAAGGGCGAGGGTCTGCAAGCGGGCCAGCCGCCCGGCGCGGTCCTGCAAGCAGCATGCTTGCAGGGACTTTCACACGCCACAGGCGTGCGCCACTTTAGACTCTTGCATGGACAAACGCGGGCTGCAGTAAAGGCTGGCGCGAGGGCCGATTGCAGCGCCTCCTTCCTGTCATACAGATTTTGACTTTCCTGTGCCATTGACGGAAAGTCCGCCTTACACCCGTCCGTATCGACCGATCCATGCGCCCGCAGACCATCCTCGCATTTTTACTCGGCACCCTCTCCCTCCCCGCCCAGCAGGGCGACAAGAAGGAACACGGCAACATGGACCCCGTGGTGCCGGAAAGCGTTATCCCGCCCTCGCCGGTGCTGACGGTCGAGCAGGCCTTGAAGAGCTTCCAGATCGCGCCGGGATTCGTGATCGAGCCGGTGGCCACGGAACCCTTGGTCGAGAAGCCGGTGTGCCTCGATTTCGACCCCGCGGGCCGCATCTGGGTCTGCGAGATGCGCGGCTACATGCCGGACATCGACGGCAAGGGCGAGAGCGAGCCGCAGGGCCGGATCAGCGTGCTGGAAGACAGCGACGGGGACGGCAAGGCCGACAGGAAGACCGTCTTTCTGGACAAGGTGCTGCTGCCGCGGGCGGTGTGCGTTTTCAACGACGGCATCCTCTTTCTGGACGAGCACCGGCTGTGCTGGCAGAAGCGCGAGGGCCTCAAGCCGGTCGGCGAGGCGGTGGTGATCGACGACCAGTTCAACGGTGGCGGCAACGTGGAGCACAAGCCGAACGGCCTGATGCCCAACCTCGACAACTACCTCTACCTGGCGAAGTGCGAGAAACGCTTGCGCCGTGCCGGGGACAAGTGGGAGATCGAGCCCACCGCATTCCGCGGCCAGTGGGGCATCGCGCGGGACAATTGGGGCCGGCTCTACCACAATCACAACTCCGCGTTCCTCTTCGGAGAGAGCCTCGCGCCGAACCTCCTCCAAGGAAACCCGGCGGTGAGGCTGAAGTATAAAGACACCAATGCTCTCGGCAGCAACCGCACGTGGCCGATCCGCGTGACGCCCGCGGTGAACCGCGCCTACATGTCGAAGGCGAACGGCTACAAGGAGCAGACGCTCGATCCGAAGACGCACAAGCTGATCAACTGCACCGCCGCCGCGGGCATCGCCGTGTATCGCGGCACGAATTTCCCGAAGGACTGGTACGGCACCGGGTTCAGCACCGAGTCCAGCGTGAACCTGCTGAAGGCGATCAGGATCACCGAGAAGGACGGCAAGCAAAGCGGCACCCACCCGCTGGGCCAGAAGGAGTTCCTGGCTTCGACCGACGAGCGCTTCCGCCCGGTGAACGTGTATTCCGCGCCGGACGGCTCGCTCTACCTGGTGGACATGTATCACGGGATCATCCAGCACAAGACCTACCAGACGAGCTACCTGCGCCAGCAGCATCTCGCCCGCGGCCTTGACAAGCCGGGGCTGGGCCACGGCCGCATCTACCGCATCCGTAGTACTTCGGGAAAGCTGGAGCCGAAGACGGACATCGGCGCGCTGCAAGGAATGGAACTGGTGAAGATGCTGATGCACCCGAATGCCTGGCACCGTGAAACGGCGCAGCGGGTGCTGGTCGAGCGCAAGGACCCGGCGACGATCCCCTACCTGGAGAAGCTCGCCGCGGGCGGCGATGCGGTGGCGCGGGTGCATGCCTTCTGGACGCTTGAAGGCATGGGCGCGCTGAAGGCGGAGCATCTGGCGGGCGCGATCAAGGACAAGGACGCCAAGATACAGTCCTCGGCCCTGTGGGCCTGCACGCGCCTCGACCTCGCGGAGCTTTCCAAGCTGGAGCCGCTGCTGGTGAATTTGAAGCCGGCAGCGCCGGAAGCCGCGCCCTATCTGGCGAGGGTGCTTGGTTCCGAGGGCACGCCGAAGTCCCTGCAGGCACTTGCGAAATTGTTGAAGGACAGCCGCAAGGTCCGCTTCATCCGAGAGGCGGCGATCTCCGGGCTGCACGGGCACGAGGCGGATTTCAAGAAGCTCGCCGACCCGAAGGACGAGACCCTCGCGGCTTGGCTGGATGAAGGCGAAAGGGACGAAAAGCCGGATTCGCAGGGACCGGAACTCGAGGGTGAGCAGCTGGCTTCCTGGAACCGCGGCAAAGCGCTCTACGCCGGGGAAGCCGTGTGTTTCAGTTGCCACGGTCCGGATGGCAGCGGCGTGACCCAGCTCGGCCCGCCGCTCGCCGGGTCCGAATGGGTGACGGGCAAGCCGGAAACGATGGTGAAAATCCTGCTGCACGGCATGACCGGGCCGGTGACCGTCGCGGGCGAGACTTACACGCCGACGGCGGACATGCCGGCGCTGGGCATGAACCCGATGTTCACGGACGAGAAGATCGCCGACGTGATGACCTATGTCCGCAACGAGTGGGGCAACAAGGCACCTGCCGTTTCGCCGGACACGGTGAAGAAGGTCCGCGAGGCGACGAAGGATCGCAGCGGCCGGCCGTGGAATGCGGCGGAGTTGAAGTAAGCGCCACTTTGCAAGTTGCGGCCGGGAGCGCGGGACGGGGCGTATCGACCGTGATGCGGAAGCCGGTTGGCGAACCGGTCATCCATTGGTCGCAACTTGGAAAGTCGCGCTACTTTGGCACCCAACAAAAAAGCCCGGAGTTTCCTCCGGGCTTCCTTGAAATCGTTCGATCCTTTGGAGATCAGCGCGAGTAAAGTTCGACGATGAGCTGCTCGTTGACGAGCGGGTCGATATCGGCGCGATCCGGGACGCGGGAGATGGTGCCTTCGAGGCCTTCCTTGTCGAGGGTGAGCCAATCGGCCAGCGGCGAGGACTGGGTCAGATCCATCATGCGGAGAGCGAGCTGCTGGGAGGACGGCTTGCCGCCAACCTTGATCTTGTCACCCGGCTTCACCTGGTAGGAGGCGATGTCCACGCGCTTGCCGTTCACGAGCACGTGGCCGTGGTTGACGAGCTGGCGGGCGGCCTGGCGGCTGTTGCCGAAGCCGAGGCGGTAGCAGACGTTGTCGAGACGGAGTTCCAGAAGCTGGAGCAGGATCTCGCCGGTCACGCCGCGGCGGCGGGCGGCTTCCTCGTAGTAGCCGCGGAATTGCTTTTCGAGCACCCCGTATTGGAAGCGGAGCTTCTGCTTTTCGCCGAGGGCGACGGAGTAGTCGCTCTTCTTCTTGCGGCCGGCGCGCAGGCCGTGCTGGCCCGGCGGGAAATTGCGGCGCTCGAGCGATTTCGAGGAACCGAAGAGAGCCACGCCGAAGCGGCGGCTGATCTTGGTGGTAGGTCCGGTATAGCGAGCCATGATCTTGGAAAATTACGGTTAAACGCGGCGCGCCTTCTTCGGACGGCAACCGTTGTGCGGGATCGGGGTGACGTCCTTGATCGCCAGCAGCTCGATGCCGAGTGCTTGGACGGCGCGGACGGCGGACTCGCGGCCGGAACCCGGACCCTTCACGCGGACTTCGGCTTCCTTCAGGCCGTGGCCCATCGCTTGGCGGCAGGCATCCTGGGACACCACCTGCGCGGCGTAGGCCGTGCTCTTGCGGGAGCCCTTGAAGCCCATCTTGCCGGCGCTCGACCAGCCGAGCGTGTTGCCGTTCGAGTCGGTGACGCTGACGATGGTGTTGTTGAAGGTGGCGGTCACATGGACGATGCCACGGGAGATGTTCTTGGAACCCTTGGCCTTGTGGACCTTGATCTGGGTTTCCTCGGCGCCGGCGATCTCGGCGAAAATGTCGCGCTTCTTGTCGTCCTTCTTGGGAGCGACTTCTTCCTGGGCTGCGGGAGCAGCGGCAGGGGCGGCGGCGGGAGCAGCCGGGGTCGCAGCGGCAGCAGGAGCCGCGGCGGCTTCCGGTGCCGGTGTGTTGGTTTCTTCGTCAGCCATTTCGGGAAAAAGGTTCGGGATTCAGCGCGGCTTACTTCTTCACGCCGACGGTGCGGCGCTTGCCCTTGCGGGTGCGGGCATTGGTGCGGGTGCGCTGGCCGCGGACGGGGAGGCCGCGCTTGTGGCGGATGCCGCGGTAGCAGTTGATCGAGGTAAGGCGCTTGAGCTGGGCCTGCTTCTCGCGGCGGAGGTCGCCTTCGATGATGATGCCCTGGCTCTGGATCACGGTGGCGATTTTCACGAGCTGGTCCTCGGTCAGCTGACCGGTGCGGATGTCCGGATCGATGCCGGATTGCTCGAGGATACGGCCTGCGGTGGTCGAACCGATGCCGTACATGTACTGCAACGACGCTTCGATGCGCTTCTCGTTGGGAATTTCGATACCGAAAATACGTGCCATGTGATGCTGTGGTGAGCGGAGAGCCGGAGCCGGCGACGGGTCACGAAAACGTGCCCGGCTACCGGAAGCGGGCGGGCTGTTTAGCAGACGCCCCCCCTCTGGCAAGTGGAAAACCGAAATTTTCCGACGATCTTCATAGCTCTCGGATGCGGATGGCGCGGAACCAGACCTCGTCGCCGTGATCCTGGAGCAAAATCCGCCCCGGGCCGGCTTCCGCAAAGCCGTCGATCTTGGCGAACTTGCTGGCTTTTTTCATCTCCGCCCAGTCGGCGTTCGAAGTGTCGGCCATCAAGACCAGCCGGCCGTTCAGGTAGTGCTCGATCTTGCTGCCCTTCACGATAATTTTCGAGCGGTTCCAGTCGCCCGGGGGGAAAAGTCTCTTGTCCCTGGCGGCGGGAACCACCTCGTAGAGGGAGCCGCTCGAGGTGTCCGCGACCTTGCCGTTCGGGTGCCCGGCGTCGTCGAGCACCTGATATTCTGCACCGATCCAGCCGGCGGGAGTCTTGCGGAGGCGGTATTTCACGCCGCTGTTGCCGCCTTTCGAGATCTTCCACTCGAACTCCAGTTCGAAATCCACGTATTCCTTCTCGGAAATCAGGTCCCCTCCCCCTTCCGCGCGGTGGATCACCCCGCCATCAACCTTCCAGCCTTTCCCCGGCGGTCCGCCGTTCGGCGAGGTCCAGCCGCTCAGGTCCTTGCCGTTGAAAAGGGAGACGGCCGTCCCCGGCTCCGCCGGTGCGGAGCCGCCCAAAACCATCGCCAGTGCCAATGCCTTTGTCATGACTGGCAGACTGACTGCTCACGGGCCCTCGGCAAGCCGCATTCCCTTCATCCGCCTCGACAAAACGGAGCCCCTCTCTAGGTTCGTTGAAATTCCGCAAACCGCTTCATTTCATGGAAGAAACCATCCCCGCCCCCACGACTCACACGGACCACCAGTTGCCCCCCGATGACGTGGCGGCGATCGACCAACTCGGGAAAACCTACGCGGCGCTTCGGGCGGAACTCGGAAAAGCAATCATCGGGCAGGAACGGGTCATCGAGCAACTCGCCATCTGCCTTTTCGCCCGCGGCCATGCCCTGCTGATGGGGGTGCCCGGGCTGGCGAAGACCCTGCTGGTTTCTTCCGTCGCGCGGACCTTCGACCTGACCTTCAACCGCATCCAGTTCACGCCGGACCTGATGCCCGCGGACATCACCGGGACGGACATCATCCAGGAGTCCGGGGCCGGCGGCAGGCGCGAGTTCGAATTCGTGCGCGGCCCGGTCTTCGCGAACATCGTGCTGGCGGACGAGATCAACCGTGCCCCGGCCAAGACCCAGTCGGCCATGCTGGAAGCGATGCAGGAGCTCAAGGTGACCGTGCTCGGCCGGAGCTACGACCTCCAGCCGCCGTTCTTCGTGCTGGCGACGCAGAACCCGGTGGAACAGGAGGGCACCTATCCCCTCCCCGAGGCGCAGCTCGACCGCTTCATGTTCCTGATCGAGGTGGACTACCCGAGTTCGGAGGAGGAGAAGCGGATCGCGCGCGAGACCACCGGCACCGCCCGTGCCGCGCTCAACCACCTGCTGGATGGCCACGCCGTGATGGCTTACCAGCAGCTTGTCCGCCGTGTGCCGGTTCCCGAGCACCTCTATGACTACGCGGTTTCGATCGTCCGCAAGACCCGCCCCGGCACCCCCGAGGCTCCGGCCTGGATCAAGGACTACGTCGCCTGGGGTGTGGGTCCGCGCGCGGTGCAGTACCTTGTCCTCGGCGCGAAGGCCCGGGC
>CAMLOZ010000210.1 GCA_946481625.1 uncultured Haloferula sp.
CTCGCGCACGGAAGCGGCGCACCCCAGCCAGAAGCCGGCAATCAGCACCGTCAGCGTCCATTGCACTTTGGGCGTATAGTCGCCCGTCCACAGGATGATCAGCGCCGTCAGAGCCGCGGGGAAACCGCCCAGCGCGGCGATCAGTTGGACCTCGAAGGAAACCTGGTTCGGGGACGGTGGCAACACCACCCAGGATCAGCGGATCGTCCTCGGCTATCTGGACGACGGGGATTCTGGCAGCGGCAACCCGGGAGTGTTCATCACCCTCAGCAATATCCCCTACGCCAGCTACAATATCTACTGCATCGTAGGTACAGACCACGGCTCGAGCACCACCTTCCCCGTCCTGGATTTCCTCGTCAACGGGACGACCTGGGCGTTCGGGGGAGGCTCGCCGGTGAACGCCACCGCCTTCGCGAACATGGAAGCCACCTCCGCCAACGGGACGTGGACGCAGATCATTCCCGGCGTCCAGACCGGAAACTACTGGATGATGGAGAATCTCAGCGGCAGCACGCTGACCATCGACGGGCAGCTCGGCATCAACAACGTCGCGCGAGGCAGTATCTCCGCGATCATCATCGAGCAAGTTCCCGAACCGTCCTCGGTCCTGCTCGTGGGTCTCAGCGGTGCCTTCCTGCTCCGGAGAAGACGCGGCTGAACCGTCCGGCTCCCGACCCCATCCCGGCTTCGAACCCGTCATGATCCGTTCCATCATCGTTCTCGGCGGCGGCAGTGCAGGCCTTCTGGCTGCCCTCACGCTGAAGCGGAAGCTTCCGCAGCTCGATGTGGAGGTGGTGGCGAGTTCGAAGATCGGGGTGATCGGGGTGGGCGAGGGAACGACGCCGAACGTGCCCGGACACCTCAACGGCTATCTGGGGATTCCGGAGCACGAGACCTTCGCGGCCCTTGATCCGGTCTTCAAACTGGGCGTGAGGTTTGCGTGGGGTAAGCGCGATCACTTCGACTACACCTTCAGCGGCCGTCAGTTCGCCTGGCGCTGGCCGGAATTGTCGAAAAACAACGGCTTCCTCGCCTGGGATGATCCGGTGGGTACCGATCTCGCCTCCGCACTGATGCGCGCCGGCAAGGCGGCTTCCCGCAGGACCGATCGCCTTCCTGATCTTCCTCCGTCCGGCACCGGCATCGCCTGGCATCTGGAGAACCGTTCCTTCGTGGCATGGCTGGAGAAATCCTGCCGTGCCTGTGGCGTCCGCTTCCGCGATGCGGAGCTGGCCGCCGCACCGCGCGGTGCGGACGGCAACATCTCGCAGCTCGCATTCACGGACGGAAGCAGCGCCACCGCCGACCTCTTCGTTGATTCCTCCGGCTTCTCGTCGCTGCTGCTCGGCCGCACCATGGAAGAGCCCTTCAACGATTTCTCGGGGCAGTTGTTCTGCGACCGCGCCGCGGCCGGCGGATGGGACCGCGAGGATGAGCCCATTCTTCCCTACACGCTTTCCGAAACGATGCCCTCCGGCTGGGCATGGCGGATCGATCATCCCGACCGCATCCACCGCGGCTACGTGTTCAGCTCGGATCACCTCTCCGATGACGAGGCGATCGCTCAATACGCCGCCATCGCCCCGAAGGCCGCGAATCCGCGGATCGTGCGCTTCCGCTCCGGCCACTACCGGCGGCCATGGGTGCACAACGTGGTGGCCGTGGGCAATGCCGCCGGCTTCGTCGAGCCGCTCGAAGCCACGGCGCTCATGCTCATCTGCCTGCAGTGCCGCTGGCTTGCCGACGGCTTGATCGACTCCGACCGGAATCCACCGCCCACCATGCGGGAGAACTTCTGCCGGATGAACCACGTCCTGTGGGAAACGGTGCGCGACTTCCTCGCGATGCACTATCGTTTCAACGACCGCCTCGATACACCGTTCTGGAAGCGCTGCCGCAACGAAACGTCCCTGGGCTGGATGGAGCCCCTCGTCGCCTTCTATCGCGAGAACGGGCCTTCGGCGATCAGTGCGTCGCTGATCGGCCCGCAGGATCCTTTCGGCCTCGATGGCTATCTGGCGATCCTGATCGGCCTGCAAGTCCCGCACGCCCGGATCCAGCCGCCCTCCGCCGCGGACGAGGCGGCGTGGAAAGCGAGGATCGCGGCCCACCGCAAGACCGCGTCCGACGGCCTCGGCATGCGCGAGGTCCTCGAGCGAATGTCCTCCTCCGCCTCATGGTCGCGGGTCCGCTCCGCTCCTCCTTCCCGCATCCCCGTCTCCTCCCGACACGCCTGACTTTTCCAATAAACGCGATCGATGAAGACAAACCGTTTCCTTTCACCCGCCTCCGCCACCCGGCCACCCGGCTTCGCCCTGGTCATCACGATCGTCTTGATGGTCATGCTCATGGTCCTGGCCATGGGCATGCTAGGCCTCTCCTCGATCTCGCTGCGGGCCGGGTCGCGGGAAGAAGCGCAGCGCGTGGCAAGGAGCAACGCCCGGATGGCCCTGATCATGGCCATCGGCGAAATCCAGCGGAAAGCCGGTGCCGACGCACGCATCACCGCGCCCGCAGCCATCGCGAAGGACGACGCGCCGCGATGGCTGACCGGCGTCTGGAAGGGAACGCCTCCGACATCCGAAACTCCGGTGCCCGAAAAGGAAACCGCCTTCCTTGGCTACCTGGCGTCCGGGCCCTCCGCTTTGGACGCGGGGTCGCCTCCCGATATCGAGAAAGGCGTCGAGCTTCTGGGCAAGGGATCGCTTGGAAGCGATGCGGAGGACGAAGACATCGTGCGCGCTCCTTTGGTCGGCATCTCTTCCGACGGCAGCGCGCTCTCGGGGCGGCATGCGTGGGTGGTGCTCGATGAAGGGACCAAGGCCAAGAGCGATCTCGTCCGGGAGGAAGACGAGCGGCAACTCCGGATGGTCGGCACGCCGCCGCGCCAGGGCATCGAGGCCATCGCGGGGCTGGAAGAATACAACTGGATCGGTGGCGAAAACCTCTCCCGGCTCATCACTTTCCCGACCTCGGATCTGATCGGCGACATGCCGTCCCTCGGCGAGTTCCAGCACGATCTCACCCTCCACCATCGCGGTCTGCTCACGGACTCATCCAAGGGCGGGATGAAGAAGGATCTCAGCCTGCTGATGTCCTTGCCCGCGCTCCCCCAAGACTACACCGGGAAGCGGATCTACGACGACACGAAGGCCGCGACCGATCTCTCGAATCCCCTCTGGCAGCAGCTGTTCGACTTCGGCAGGCTGAGATCGAAGTTGATCGCTGCGGACGGTACCCCGGCTCTCCATGCGAGTGTTCCCACCGCATACAACCCGGTGAAATACGATGTCCGCACGAGAACCTACCGGGTCAATCCCCAGACCCCGGCCGGCGCGCTGCTGACACCGGTGATCTCGAAGATGCAGATGCAATTCTCCCTGGTGGCGAAGGACGCTCACGCCCACTGGCCGGGAGACATCTTCGCCGCCACGGGCGATGCCCAGCGGAACTACATGGTTTACATGATCTACTCGCCGATCATCACCCTCTACAACCCCTACGATGTGCCGCTGCAATTCGAGGAGATGAGGATCGATTTCAAGGATCTGCCGCTGGGTTTCCGCTTCTTCCGGAACGGCCAGCCGCAGACCGTTTCGCTGGCCCACTTCAATCAACTTTACGTCGACTACCAGACCACCTCGTCCGCCCAGAAGACCTTCGGGATCAACCTCAAGAGCACCTTCTCGAAATCAAAGTCGGAGCCGGTGCTGCTCCAGCCGGGCGAAGCCCGCGTCTTCGGAGAGTCCGTCAGCGGCAGCCTGTCGTGGAACTCCGGCATCGACAGCATCTTCGACTGGCAGAACAACCTCACGGCCGATATCCCGCTGGCTCCCGGCTATCCCTCCCAAGGCGTTGGCTTCTGGATCGACTGGCTCACGCCGACCCATCTGCTGACACCGCAGGACGAGAAGCTCGGCATCCTCTCGATGCGCCTGTCCGATACCGTGGACGTGGAGTTCGCCCCTCTTGCTTCGGCGGCCTCCGGCAACCGGCTCTCGATCGAGGTATCGATGGTGCAGGCGGGCAGGAAGTACCGCACCGGAGCCCTGGATCTCGACTACGTCAGCACCGACCGGCTGAAAGCGGAGTGGGAGACCAAGGACGAGAAATTCCCCCTGCGCCTGCAACGGCCCTATCGGGGCACGGAAATTTACGAGAAACCTAGTACTCCGCTGAAGGAATTCGTCCGCGCGAAACCTTTCGCGATCTTCAGCTACCAGGCGAAGACCACGCTGGATTCTTCCAAGCCGGCAATGCCCTGGGTGACCGGAGGCCATTCCACCAGCCTGTCGTCGATCGATCTGGCCAAGACCGACACGATGCTCCAACCCTTCGAGGCCAGCCTCAAGCGCCTGGCGCCGAGCTACCGCTTTCCGATCGACGCCGCCAACCGCGGGCGGTTCTTCAGCGGCGACACCGATCTCACCGGCACCCGCGTGGCACCCCAGTTCGAGGTCCCGATGGTCCCTCTTGATAGCCTCGCGCAGCTCCGCCACGCCGGGCTCTCCAACCAGGGATTCTTCCCCGGTGCGGGCTACACGGTCGGGGAATCCTTCGCGAGCCCGATGATCCCCGGCCTCTCCGTCTCCGCTGCCGGCAGCGGCTCCTACCGCTTGCTCGACCACACGTGGCTGGCGAACACCACCTTCTGGGACGGCTGGTTTCTCTCCACCTTGGCAAACTACGACGGGCCGGTCATGACACCGGCACGCACGCTGAAGACCGTGGCTCAGGAGTTCTTCACCGGAGACAAAAAGCTCCTCAATCCACGCGTGCTTCCCGTAGCCACCTCCGGGAATCCCGAAGCGGAGGTCACCGCGGTCACCGCCGCCGATGGCTACCTCCACAGCGCTGCAAAGCTCATGCTCGACGGCGCCTTCAACGTGAATTCGGTATCGGTGAACGCATGGAAGACAATGCTCTCCTCCCTGAATGGCGAGGAACTCCAGATCTACCATCTGACCGACGGTAGTCTATCCGCGGAGACCCAGACGGTGTCCGAAGCGGTGAACCCCTTTTCACGGACAAGGCGACCGACCGGACCGCCCTTGAAAGACGGCGATCCCCGGCATGCCCGCTGGACCGGCATGCGGAGCCTCTCCGGAGACGAGGTCGATGAGCTCGCCAGGAATATCGTGGCGGAAGTGAAAAAGCGCGGGCCCTTCCTCTCGCTCGCTGAATTCGTCAACCGGGCACCCGGTACCGACCCGGAGACCTCCATCGCCGGAGCTCTCCAATCGGCTATCGACGCAACTCCCTCCATCAACAAGGCCTTCGAGGCGGATTCCCGGACCTACACGCCGGACGAGCTCGCGATCACGGGCGTCGCTTTCCCGGAAGCGATGCAGCGCATGAACGCCACCGGCGCTCCGGGCTATCTGACCCAGGGCGACCTGCTCTCGGTCATGGGCTCGCTCGCGACCGTGCGATCGGACACCTTCCGCATCCGCGCCTATGGCGAAGCCTTGGACACCGAAGGCAAGGTCATCGCCCGCGCCTGGTGCGAGGCCGTGGTCCAGCGGACACCGGATTTCCTGGATCCGGAGAATGCGGCCGACTCGCTCGTCGCCAATCTCAATGCGACGAACGCGCGCTTCGGCCGCCAACTACACGTCACCGGTTTCCGCTGGCTGGGGAAGGACGAGATCTAGCGACTCCTGGCGGTCGCATCCGCACGCACCGTCAACGGCACCTCGCGGATGCTCCGGAAGTCGCCGCTCATCACCGTCCGCACTTGGTCGGGATTCAGGCTGATCGTGAAGACCGCCAGATCGCTCAGCAGCCCCTCATAGTGGTTGCCGTGCACCGGCGGCGATTCACCCCTGCCGAAGTACCACTGCTCCGTGAGCCAATCGAAATTGTAGAGGGACACTCCCGTGAGATCGAGGGGCTGC
This sequence comes from uncultured Haloferula sp., assembly GCA_946481625.1. The sequence goes on from CAMLOZ010000210.1 coordinate 5,901, forward strand.
GTCCGGATCAGCGTCCCGTTCTCATAAAAGCTGATCTTCCTCGAGGTCCGGTCCGGGGTAAGCACGACCGCCAGGTGGACCCACTCGCCGCAGGGAAGTTCATGCGGCGATTGGTCGTCCTTGATCCCGAAGCCGTCGTAGGTCGGAAACCGTCCGGGCGAAGGCTGGTCCGCACCGCCGTCCGGTCCGTGCTCCGCGGCCAGGAGAAGTTCCCGCTCGCCGAAGGTGTGGAAGACGCTGTTGCCCATATGAGCCTTGGCGGCACACCAGGTCTGGTTGAAATCGCCGCGCAGGATCAAGCCGCCGCCATCCGCGTGCGCCGGCATCTTCAACCACATGGCGATGCTGAAAGGTCCGTGCGTCCAGTTGCTCTCGAAGGCGGGCAGTACGAGGATGTCGTCCTTCCCGTCGAAGGACAGGCAGTAGCCCCGTTCCGGATCCTTCACCCAAGCGGCCCCCATGATCCGGCCATGGCGGGAGTGCCCGCTCCAGTCGTCCACGATGTCGCCGCTGCCGACCCGCATCCGCCACAACGCGCCCAACCGGGCATCGGGCTCGAGCGGGGTGAAGGGCTCTTGTTTCGGATATGGCGAAAAACCGACCATCGCGAAGGGCGACAGCGCCGCCGCGGAAAGCGTCGCGAAACCTACTGTCGTCCGCGGCGTCGGGGAGGCCCTGCGCTCGTCGCCGCGGAGGACCGACAACAGGCGCTGCCTGACCTCCTTCACCATGC
>CAMLOZ010000211.1 GCA_946481625.1 uncultured Haloferula sp.
GGATGCGCAGATTCATCCCGATGGAATCATCGCGAAGCTGAAAGCCGAAGAAAAAGGACCCGACATGGGCCCGGTCGATGCACTCACCCCTGCCGCCGACGCCCCGATCGACCCCTCCGTCATGGAAGTCGGCAAGGCTCAATTCATGGTCTGCATGGCCTGCCACGGCGCGAACGGCGAAGGCGGACCCGTCGGGCCCCCGCTCGCCGGCTCCGATTGGGTCAAGGGTCCCGTTTCGAACCTCATCCGCATCCAGCTCCGCGGCCTCAACGGTCCGATCACCGTCAGCGGCAAGCAGTACAATTTCCCCGCTCCGATGGCTCCGCTTTCCTACCAGGAGGATGCCCAGATCGCCGCGGTGCTGACCTACGTCCGCAACAGCTTCGGCAACAAGGCCGGTCCGGTCCTGCCCGAGCAGGTCAAGATGCTTCGCTCCGAAGTCGGCAAGCCGATGCTTACCGAGGCGGACCTGATCAAGCCCTGATCTCTCACACGATTTTCCAATGTCTCCTGCCACTTCCCAGACCCCGGTGAACGACGCGATCCGCCGCGCGGAGATCGACCTCTCGCTGCGCCATCCGGTGATGTTCTTCTTCACCAGCGGTGCCGCTTGGCTCGCGGTCGCTATCCTGCTCGGCATCATTGCTTCGGCGAAGGTGCATAGCCCGGGTTTCCTCGATGGCGTCTCGTGGTTGACCTACGGCCGCGTCCAGTCCGCCCACATCAGCGCGCTGGTTTACGGCTGGGGCTGCCAGGCCGCATTCGGCACCCTCGTCTGGCTCATGGCTCGCCTCTCCCGCCAGGAGTGCCGCGCCGCCGGGATCATCCTCGTCGCCGGTCACGTCTGGAATTTCGCCATCTCGCTCGGCGTCATCGCCATCCTCGCCGGTAACGGCACCGGCATGCCCTGGATGGAGTTCCCGGCCTTCGCCTGGGTGCCCATGCTCCTCGCCTACGGCGCGATCGCCATCTGGTCGATGGTCCAGTTCAAGGTCCGTCCCGCCGGTCACGTCTTCATCTCGCAGTGGTACATCCTCGCCGCGCTGATCTGGTTCCCCTGGGTCTTCGCCAGCGCCCACCTGCTGGTCCACGGCTTCGCGGGCAATCCCGTGATGGCCGCCGCCATCAACGCCTGGTACCGTTCCGCTCTTCTCCTCCTCTTCTTCGTCCCCACCGGCATCGCCGCCGCTTACTACCTGATTCCGAAGGTCTCCGGTCGCCCGGTTTACAGCTACTCCCTGTCCTCGCTCGGCTTCTGGTCGCTCGCCATCATCGCCCCGTGGGCCGGCATGCAGAAGCTCGCCGGTGCCCCGATCCCGAATTTCCTGCCCTACCTCGGCGCTGCCGCCACCATCCTCTTCGCGATCCCGGCCATCGCCGTCGGCGTGAACCTCATCAAGACCGCCTCCGGCGCACCGGATACCGTTGTCAATAGCCCCACGCTCCGCTTCACCCTCGCCGGGGTCATCTGCCTGCTGGTGCTCGCCTTGGCCTGCGTCTTCCTGAACAACCCGGCGGTCCTTCCCGGCACCCAGTTCTCCATGGCCGGCTACGGCTTCGACATCCTCGCGATCTACGCCTTCTTCAGCTTCATCGCCTTCGGCATGATCTACTTCGTGGTGCCGCGCATCACCCGCCGCGAATGGCTCTCCAGCCGCCTGATCAAGATGCACTTCTTCCTCTCCATCTACGGCGTCGCCCTGGTGGTGCTGGTCGCCCTCTTCGGCGGCGCGATGCAGGGCATCGGGCTGGAAGCATACAAGCAGCCCTTCGAGGACGCGATGACCCGCGCCTATCCCTACGCCGTCGCCACCACCCTCGCCTGGTGCTTCCTGCTCTTCTCGAACGTCTTCTTCTTCTTCCACCTCACCCTCATGTGGCTCCGCCTCGGCCGCCGCAGTTCCCACCCGACCCTCCTCGGCCACGGCCACCACGATGACCTCCACGATCTGACCCATGGCCCCGAAGGCGACATCGACAACGCCGGCCCCGGCTCCGCCGCCGCCCACTCCCACTAAACATGCCGTTTAGTCATTAGTGCTTAGTCATTAGTAATTTTCCCGCCAAATGAGCTTCCGCCAATTCGCATTCGGTCTCACCGCCTCCTTCGGCATCGCCTGGCTGGCCATCGTGATCGTGCCCTTCTTCATGATGCGCCACGTCAAGCCGGTGGCCTTCGATGAAACGGCGGACGGCAAGGAAGGCATCTACCACCCGAAGAAGAGCGGCCGCGTGATCAACGGCGCGGAGGTCTATGCTGCCAACGGCTGCTACCACTGCCACAGCCAGCTCATCCGGCCGACCTACGCCGGCAGCGACCTCGGTCGCCCCGACTGGGCCGGCTTGAAGGCCGATGAAGACCGCGGCGACACCCGCCGCCAGACGAACATCTTCGACTATCAGGGCGAGAAGTTCGCCCAGATCGGCCTGAGCCGCCTCGGCCCCGACCTCTCGAATGTCGGCCGCCGCGTCGAGAAGATCTACGCCAAGGACAGCGATCCGCAGAAATGGCTGCTCGGCCACCTCTACGACCCGCGCGCGAATCCCGAGCGCCCGACCTCGAAGTGCCCCTCCTTCCGCTTCCTCTTCGACACGAAGGAGATCGAGGGCCAGACCCCGGACGACGCCGTCGCGATCAACAAGGACGGCGAGGCCGTCATCCCCGGCCCGGAGGCCCTCGCCCTCGTCGATTACCTGCTCTCCATGAAGCGCGATGACGTCGTTCCCGCTTCGATGAGCCATCTGCCGCCCGCGCCGAAAGGCACCCCCGAGAAGGCCGCCGCACCCGCAGCTGCTCCCGCCGCCCCGTAAGGCCAATCCGAATTTCCTTCTTCCGATGATCGACCCTTCCAAGCCCGACCTCGAGGAATCGGTGAACGTCACCGAGACGCACGAGCGCGTCCTCCGCGGTGCCGCCGCGGCCTCCCGCGAGCACAAGCTCACCGAGAACGGTGCCGAGCCGGTGTCCCTCTGGGTCACCGCCCTCTGCTTCGTCCCGGTTCTTGTCGCCGGCTGGACCCTCGGCAATGCGGGCACGCTCTTCTCCTACAAGGACACCGTGAAGTCCGGTTACGTCCAGGTCATCCCGCCGGACGACGAAGGCGGCGGCCCGCCGCCCGGCCCGGCCCTCGAGATCTACATGAAGAAGGGCGCGAAGCTCTATTCGAAGTGCAGCGGTTGCCACGGCCCGGACGGCAAGGGCGACGGCAATGCTTATCCTTCCCTCGCCGGTTCCGAGTGGGTCCAAGGGGAAACCGAGCGCTTCGCGATGGTGGTGCTGAACGGCCTCACCGGTCCGACCTCCACCGGCAAGACCTTCGGCGTGATGCCCGCCCAGGGGGCCGGCATGAGCGGCGAAGACCTCGCCGCCCTCATGACCTACGTCCGCAATACCTTCGGTAACAAGGTCGGCGATGTCGTCACCAAGCAGATGGGCACCGCCGCCCTCGAAATCTCCAATTCGCGGGCGAAGGCCGGAGCCCCGGTCACCGCCGACGAATTGAACGCCGATCACAAGAAGAACCTGCCCGGCGATCCCCTGGATCCCTCCGTGCCCATCGACCCGGTGACCCTCGAACCGGTGGCCGCCCCGTAACCCCGAATTCCCTTCTAGCATGAGCGCACACGCCGCCACTGCCGACCACCACGGCCACGACGACCATCACCACCACGAGCCCGGCTTCTGGTCGAAGTACATCTTCTCCACCGATCACAAGATGATCGGGATCCAGTATGGCCTCACCGCCATGGCCTTCCTGGCCTTCGGCTTCTACCTCATGATGGTGATGCGCTGGAGCATCGCCTACCCGCACCAGCCGCTCCCGGAGTGGATGAGCTGGATCTTCACCGACAACTGGAAGGCCCGCTGGCTCCAGGATGGCAAGGTGACGGGCGAGACCTACAACATGTTCGGCGCGATGCACGGCACCATCATGGTGTTCCTCGGCATCGTGCCCCTCGGCTTCGGTGCCTTCGGGAACTACGTCACCCCGCTCCAGATCGGCGCGGTCGATATGGCCTTCCCGAAGCTGAACATGACCAGCTACTGGCTCTACCTGCTCGGCGGCCTGGTGATGTGCGCCTCCTTCTTCATGGAGTCCGGTGCGGCCAAGTCCGGCTGGACGAACTACTCGCCGCTCGCCGGTTTCGCGGACGGCCAGATCGTGAACCAGTGGCTCGCCGGACAGACCCAGTGGCTCATCGGCCTCGTCCTGCTGATTTCCTCTTCGCTGCTCGGTTCGGTGAACTTCATCACCACGATCATCAACCTGCGCGCCCGCGGCATGACCTGGATGCGCATGCCCTTCTTCGTCTGGGCGATGCTCGTCACCGGTTTCCTCCTCCTGCTCGCCTTCCCGCCGCTTGAAGCCGCCGGCATCATGCAGCTCATGGACCGGGTTTCCCACTCGTCCTTCTTCATGCCCTCCGGCCTCTTCTCGAAGGCGGAAGGTCTGGCCGATCTCTCCGGCGGCGGTTCCCCGCTCCTGTTCCAGCACCTCTTCTGGTTCCTCGGCCACCCGGAGGTGTACGTGCTCCTGCTCCCGGCCATCGCCTGCGTGGCGGAGATCATCCCCGTCAATACCCGCCGCCCGCTCTGGGGCTACAAGGCCATGGTCTACGGGGTGCTCACGCTCGGCTTCCTCTCCTTCATCGTCTGGGCCCACCACATGTATCTCACCGGCATGGGCCCGGTCGTCTCGACCTTCTTCCAGACCACCACGGTGCTGATCTCGATCCCCTCGGTGATCCTGCTCACCTCGATGATCATCTCGCTTTGGGGCGGTTCGATCCGCTTCACCCCGGCGATGGTCTGGGCCCTCGCCTTCCTGCCGATGTTCGGCATCGGCGGTCTCACCGGCCTGCCGCTGGCCTTCAACCTGGTGGACCTCCACCTGCACGACACCTACTACGTGATCGGCCACTTCCACTACGTGGTCGCCCCGGGCATCCTCTTCGGCCTCTTCGCCGGCGTGTATCACTGGTACCCGAAAATCACCGGCCGCCACATGAGCACCATCCTCGCTCACGTGCACTTCTGGCCCAGCCTCGTCTGCATGAACCTGATCTTCTTCCCCATGCTCACACAGGGGATGGCGGGCTTCCACCGCCGCTGGTACAACGGCGGCGACGCCTACTTCGCCGGTGACAACACCGCGAACGAGTTCGGCAAGGTCGTCGCCGAACAGATCGACCTGAACATCCTCATGTCTTGGGGTGCCTGGATCATGGCCGTCGCCCAGATCCCCTTCGTGATCAACCTCTTCACCGCCTGGAGGCTGGGCAAGAAGGTCGAGAGCGACAACCCCTACCACGGCACCACCCTGGAGTGGGCCACCCCGACCCCTCCGGGTCACGGCAACTTCATCACCGAGCCCGCCGTCTATCGCGGCCCCTACGAATACAGCCGCCCCGATTGCGAGGAGGACTACCTCCCGCAATGGATCGAGCCCAAGCGCGATGCCGCCGTCCCCGCCGCTTCGGAGACTCCCGGCAAACCGTCCACCCATCCTTCCCACTGACCCGCAGGGTGCAGCTCTAGCCTGAAACTAGGAAATCCTTCCAATGGAAATCCCCTACATCTTCACCCCGCGCAAGGACACCGGCCTCTTCAACTCGAAGATCGCCATCTGGCTCTTCCTCGCGTCGGAAGTCATGCTCTTCGGCGGCTTCTTCTCCGCCTACATCTTCCTGCGCCTCGGGGCCGATTACCCGTGGCCCGAGCGCACGCTCCCGGTGCTGCCGGGCTTGATCAACACCTTCGTCCTCATCGCCTCCTCGGTCACGGTGGTGTTCGCGTGGGCTTCGCTCAAGATGCGCCAGTGGGGCCGGTTCCAGATCTTCATGGCCTTCACCTGCCTCTGCGCCCTCATCTTCATGGGGCTCAAGGGCATCGAGTACAACGTGAAGTTCCATCACCAGGCACTCCGCACGAAGGACTACACGGTGCTGGAAGGCCACCTCGGCTACGAGCTCAAGGACGGCGTCCACGTCGAACACGGCCATGACCCGAAGGAAGAGGATTACGCCCTCAACCACCACGGCAAGAAGTTCGAGGAAAACGTGATCAACTTCGAGACCACCCAGATCACCTTCAACACCGTCCGCTACCACAAGGACTGGGTGGAGGAAATGATCGCCCGTGCGAAGGAGCGCAACGCGAAGATCACCCTCGCCGCAAAGCTCGACCTCGCGACCGCTCCCGGCAAGCCGGTCAGCTTCGCCGAGGGCACCGAACTGGATCTCCCTCTCCTTGACTCGATCAAGAAGGCCCATCTCGCCGCCCGCGCCCACAACGCCGATCTCAGGACCGAGGAACTCCGCCGCCTCTGGAAGGAAGCGAAGAAGGCGAATCCGGACAAGGACGACCGCGAACTCGCCCCGGGAATCTCGATTGACGTCGCCAAGCTCGCCCTCCTGCCCGAGTCCCCCTCGATCGTCTTCAAGGTCGAGCCGGCCGTCGTCTTCCACTTCAAGCCCCGCGATATCCAGGAAACCCCTGCCGCCGGCACTCTCCGCGACGGCACCGCCCTCGTCGGCAAGATGCTCGAAAGCCCGATGGGCTTCCACTACGTGGATGCCATCGACTTCCGCCACCTCGCCATGAATGCCGAGGAAAGGGGCGTCG
>CAMLOZ010000212.1 GCA_946481625.1 uncultured Haloferula sp.
CCTACGTAGTTCCCCGGTTGCACCTCGCCGCCACCCGTACTGTTAGCAAAGCGTCGCATCCGCGGGGTTGCGTCGCGCGGAGGCATTGGCTAGAATACGCAGTGTTTATCCCGAAGATGGATTTCCGACGCGCTGCCTTGCCCGCCTTGTTTGCCAGTTTACTGCTTTTGCCGGCGATGGCTCAGGGCAAACGCCCCTACATCAATGACAAGAAGGCTCCGGAATCCCGCCATGACCTGGAAGTCATCCAGAAGCACATGTCGGACTCCTTGCCCGCCGCGCGCCGCGCCACGGTCTGCATCGATCTCGGCGAGGGCTCCGGCAGCGGCGTGGTCATCTCGCCCGATGGCCTGATCCTCACCGCGGCCCACGTGACCAGCGGGATCGGCAAGGAGTTCACCGCGATTTTCGAAGACGGCCGGAAGGTCAAGGCGGAGTCCCTCGGGCTCGTCGCTTCATCCGACTGCGCGATGGCGAAGATCACGGAACAAGGCACCTGGCCCTTCGTGGAACTGGATCGCGAGGACAGCGCAAAACTCGGCGATTGGGTCTTCGCCCTGGGTCACTCCGGCGGCTTCGACAAGGACCGCGGCGTGGTCGTCAGGCTCGGCCGCGTGGTCCAGATGCGCGACTCCACCTTCCAGTCCGATTGCTCCCTGATCGGCGGAGATTCGGGCGGGCCTCTCTTCGATCTGAACGGCCAACTCGTCGCGATCCATTCGCGCGTGGGACATCGCATCCAGGAAAACATGCACGTCCCCGTCCGCGAGTTCCTCAAGAACTGGGATGGCATGGTGAAGGGTGAATTCATCGGTGAAGGGCCCTATGCCAAGAAGCCGGAAAAGGGGAAAGGCTTCCTCGGGATCGGTACCAAGGTCCGGCCCGGCGGCGGCTTGGACGTGGATAAGGTCGGTCGCGAATCGCCCGCCGAGAAAGCCGGCGTGAAAGCCGGGGACATCCTTCTGAAACTCGACGGTACCGAGCTCCGCTCGAAGGAACAATTCCAGGAACTCCTCAAGGAGAAGGCCCCCGACGACAAGGTGGCCCTGGAACTGCTCCGGAATGGCAAACCGGAAACCCTCACCTTCCGACTCGGTGAACGCTAAACGCTCCATCTCTGCCGCCTTGGTCGTTCTCGCGGGCCTGGCCCAGGGGGCCCAGACCTTGGAAAGCACCTACCGCACGAACGGCCCTGCGGTGCAGTCCGCTTTCGAGTCGGTGCGCGTCGTGCTGCAGAATTGCAGCGCGCTCGTCGAGCGCGAGGTCGTCAAGGACCGCGGCGGACGGAAGACGAGCAGCTTCGACCCCGTGAGCTACGGCACCGTGATCGGATCGCAGGGCCTGATCCTCACCAAGGCGAGCGAAGTGGAAGACACCTCGAACCTCGTCGTCCGCGTCGGCTCCGGCGTTTACCGGAATCCCGTCGTGCTCGCCGTGGATCCCGCATGGGACGTCGCGCTCCTCAGGGTGGAAGCCACCGGCCTGACTACCGCGGATCTCGCCACCGACCTGCCCGATCCCGAGCGCGGGACCTGGGTGGTCGCAAACGGTGCCAGCACCAAGTTGAAGCGCCTGCCACAGGTCGGCATCATTTCCGCGAATGCCCGCGAGATCGCTCCCGCCGGAGGCGTGGTCCTCGGCATCACCTTCAAGGAGGAATCGGAGAAACTCCTGGTGAAGGAAGTGACCGAACATAGCGGTGCTGCAAATGCGGGTATCAAGGCGGGCGACGTGATCGTTTCCGCCGGGGGCCAGGATGTCGCCGACCATGAGTCCCTCGCCAAGGTCGTCGAAAAGCGCCGCGTCGGCGAGGATCTCGAAGTCACCGTGGAGCGCGAGGGAAAGAAAATCTCGATGTCGGTAAGGCTCTCGGGACGCGCCGACCTGTTCGGCGAGGAAGAGTCGCGCAACGATCAGATGAGCGGCAGTTTCTCCGGGCGGCGCAGCGGCTTCCCGCGTGTGATCCAGCACGACATTCTGGCGAACAGCAGCACCGTCGGCGGTCCGCTGCTCGATCTCGACGGACGTTGTCTCGGCATGAACATCGCCCGCGCGAACCGTTGCGAGACCTTCGCGATCCCCGCCGGCGACCTGCGCAGTCTCGCCGACCGCCTCGTCACCCAAGCCGGTGTGAAGTGAGGAGGCAGGTTCATCCGGCCTATCAGCCGCACGGGTGACGCGTTCACTCGGGGAAACCTTTCCAAAAACTCCCGGGATTCCCATTGGCGGAATGCTGTGGCGGGCGTATTCTCCAACAAGAAAATGAGCGACCCGAAGGCCGATCTGCCGATCCATCTCCAGGGCAAGATCCTGCTCGCGGATCCGTCGCTCCACGACGGGATATTCGACCGCTCGGTCATCCTGCTGGCCGACCACTCCGCGGAGGAGGGTGCCTTCGGGCTCATCCTCAATCACCCCACCGGGCACAACGTCGGCGACTTCCTCAAGGAAGACGCTTTTGATCCGCTCAAGAACATCGCCGTGCATCTCGGCGGTCCGGTTTCCCGCGAGCATCTCACTTTCTCCGCCTTCTGGTGGACCGAGGACGAGAAGCTCCGCTGGCATGTGCGCATCCCCGTCGAGCAGGCCATCCGCCGCAGCCGCCAGCCGGGCACGCTGGTGCGTGCCTTCGTCGGTTACTCCGGATGGACCGCCGGCCAGTTGGAAGGCGAACTCCGCCGCAACACCTGGATCGCCACCAGACCGACCTCCGACCTGCTCGGGCTCACCCACGACCGCGATCTCTGGGCTGGCATCCTCCGTTCCATGTCGCCCTATCACCGCGTCCTCGCCGAGGCGCCGGATGACCCGCGGTCGAACTGAAAAGGCACGTCTCCTGGCTGATGGTCGCTTGGAGTCTTCCCCTGGGCGGCGCAGCCGCTTTCGGAGTGCGGCGATGATCGCCCGCCTTGGGATCGCCTCCTCGCATCGGGTCGCCGTGTGGATCCGCGAAGCAATCCTTCTCGAACCTTCCTGCCCTCCACCCGGAAACAACCGATACCACCGCCCGATACGATTTCAACCGGATGTCTTCTCCTTATCCGTTGAAACACGCAAACAACGCGCATCGCCTTGCAGCCCTGTAAATCCGAGTGAACTTCCCCCAGTTCTCTCCCGCAATGACTCCCATCCTTCATTTCAACATGATGAAGCGGAGGTCGCGCTCCGGCCTGTGGCTATCGCTTGTCGTCCTCGCCCTGACCCTGCTTTCCGGAGCACTCGACTCCGCCGCGGGCCGCTGGCTCGCCTATGCCGCCACCTGTGCCGCGATCATCTTCGGCATCTACCAGATTCCTGGTAGTTCGCGCGTGATGCTCGATGCCGAAGGCCTCTCCATCCGTACGCCGTTCTGGAAGCAGCGCCTCGATTGGCGGAATCTGAAAGGCTTCGTTCTCGTGGACCTCGGCGAGGGTGATCCCGGGTCGGCCGGACGCAAGAGCTGGATCGGCTATCTGATGAATGACCGGCAGCTCGCCGCCACACCGGAGGAAAACGTGAAACTCTTCGAGCCTCTCGGTTGCCACGGCCTGCTGCCGCCGATGGAGAACGTCGACCCGCAGACGATGGTCCGCCTCCTCAACGGCGCGATCCGCAGTCGCCCCTCCGACAAGTCCTGACAGGACACGCCACGCCTCACGGCTTGGGTGCCGCTTGGTCCTTTTCCCCAAAGCTGAAAGTGATCATCGCCGGCCAATGGTCGCTCGCGCCTTTCGGTGCTTCGACAAGACGGGCCCTTCCGCGGCCGAGCCCCTTGGTCAGGATGTAGTCGAAGGTCGTCGGCTCGTAGCTGCTGCTGCCGCGCCAGCTCAGACGCTCCGCCCGCGGGACCTCCGCCCACGTGTTGTGGAATCCGCCCGCGGCGAGGATCTCCAGGGTCTTGTCGCCGAATTGCCCGTCTTGGTTCGTGTTGAGATCCCCCGCGATCACCACGGCCCGCACCCGGCCCTTGAAGGTCGCCGTCTCCATCTCCGCCACATGCCGCAAGAGTTGGTGTGCGGATTCCTCGCGCATCTTGTAGTTCGCCGCATCCTTTGCGGCCGAGCCGCCGCCACGGTTGCTCTTCAGGTGAACGCCGTACACCAGCAGCACCCCCGTCTCCGGTGCGGGCAGGTTGACCGCGGCGAAGCTGAATCCCCGGGGCGGCGTGTCAGCACTCTGCTTCCATGCCTCCGCCCACGTTGCTTCCACCGGCAGCTTGCTGGAGATCCCCACCTGCTGCGGCCACAGCCCGCTGCCGTTGTCGTTGCGGAAGGAAGATACGACCACCGCGCGCAGGCCCGGAACGCTTGCCGAGAGATCCGCGAAGACCTGCCAGTTCCTCAACTCCTGGCCGATGAAAATGTCCGGCTTCTCCCGCGCCACCACTTCGGTGACCAGCTTCTTTTGGGAATCCACCGCCGCATCCTCGGGATTCGGTGAACCGCCCGGATACCACTCCACATTCCACGCCATCAGACGGATTTCGGTGGCTTGTGCCGCTGCCATGGCCAGCGCGGACACCAAGGCGGCAAGACGGGAGACTTTCATGAACGTGACGAGGTGGGAGCAGGGCGGCAGATTAACTCCGCAAAAGGTGTTCGCCTGATTACTCTGTCGAGAAACACCCGTCGAGCGGAATCCCAGCGAAGTATCACCTCACCGTAGCCCCAGATCCCTCCGCGCCGCGCCGTCCAATTCCCTCCACTTTCCCGCCTCCAAGCCCTTCAGCGCCAGTCCGCCGATGGCCACCCGGACCAAGCGCAGCGTCGGAAAGCCCACCGCCGCCGTCATCCGCCGCACCTGCCGGTTCTTGCCTTCGGTCAAGGTGAGCTCCAGCCAGCAATCCGGCACGCTCTTGCGGTAGCGCACCGGCGGGTCGCGAGGCGGATGCTCCGGGGCGGGATCCAGCAGCCGCGCCCGGCAGGGCAGGGTGCGGTGACCTTTCAGATCCAATCCTCCCGCGGCCAGCCGCGCGATTGCCTCCGGTCCTGCCAGTCCTTCCACCTGCACGTGATAAGTCCGCGGGTGACCGTGCATCGGATCGAGCAGCCGGCTCACCACCGCCCGCTCGTTTCCCAGCAGCAGCAGCCCCTCCGAGTCCTGATCGAGCCGGCCGATCGGAAACACGTCCTTGGGGAAGCCGAATTCCGCCAGCGTCTTTTGTCCCGGATGATCGGGGATGAATTGGCTCAGCACGCCGTAGGGCTTGTGGAAGGCAATCAGCATCGGGTCGCGCCCCGAGAAAAGTGAATGGCCCCGCCAGTCTCAAGGACCGACGGGGCCATCTTTTCCCCCCCCAGGGAAATCATGGAAATTTTGAAAGCTGCACCGGCCTCGGGTTAGAGGGAAACCACCAGCGCAAACGTGTGAATCTAATGCCATGAATGGGGGTGTCCAACAATGCGTGTTGATACTTACGGGAGTTTACGTATGGTTTTGCTAGCTCCCAACTCAGCCCGCCTGTGCTCGGAAAATCTTACTTTGACTTGGCCCAAGCCATCTATCGCGCCACGAATTTCGACGATTTTGTGGACCTGCTGGTGGCAAAGGTACCGCATTTGATCGGTGCGGACGAAGCGGTGATCCTGGAGAAAAGCCCCCTCAGCGGCTATTGCGGCGTGTCCAACCACGGGCCCCTCGCCAAACGCCTCCGGGAGAGGCTTTCCGCCATCAACCGCCTGATCGTCGAACATCCGATCCAAGGAAAGGTCGACTTCGACCGCCCGGGCGACCTCGGCTTCGCGATGAGCGACTACACCGCGCCGGGCGACTACCGCAAAAGCCGCTTTGTTCAGGAGGTGTTCAGCGAACTCGCGCCGAACGAGGTTCTTTTTGGCGCGATCTGTGTCTCGCACCGTCGCAATGCCTACATTCACGCCTACCTTGCCTCCGGGACTTTCGCCTTCCAGTCGCGTGAGCGCTTCGATGCCATCCTCCTCACCGCCCGGGGCGTGCTGGACCGCATGGCCGCCCTGAACGTGGAATCCTTGGTCCGGGTGAAGCTCCTGGAGGGAACCACCAGTTCACCCATGGCCGTCTTCGCCGTGCGACCGGATGGCGTGGTGTATGCCGTCAATCATGCCGCCGTCGCGCTTTCGGAAAGCTGGTGGGCACCCGACGAACCGACCTTTCAGCTCCCGCCGGACCGGATCTCCGGATTGGACCGGGAATTGGACAGGGCTTGGGAGAACCCCGTCACCCCCGTGTGGACCGATATCATGCTCGACCTAGGGGGCGGGGAGTTGTCCTTTTCCGCGCTTCCCAAGCTCAGCGGTGAGATCATCCTCATGTACCGCTTGGGAGACCGGGGCGATGGCGAGGAGGCGGTCGGCATTCTCACCAAGCGCCAGCGCGAGATCATGGAATGGATCGCGGAAGGCAAAACCAGCTCCGAAGCCGCGATCATCCTCGGTATCAGCCCGCGCACCGTCGAGAAGCACCTCGAAGCCGTCTTCCAGCGCCTCGGCGTGGAGAACCGCATCGCCGCCATGCGCCGCTATCTCGATCTGAAGCGCGGCGCCTGATCCGCCCGATTCGTGGCGCCCTGCCTTTCCACTTCGACGTTCAACGTTGGGCGTTCGATGTTCGATGTTCGATGTTCGATGTTCGAC
>CAMLOZ010000213.1 GCA_946481625.1 uncultured Haloferula sp.
TTCTCCGGGAACACCCAGGGTTGCCCTTTCCGCCGCGAAAAAGGGGGCGAAGAAGGCTGCCAAGAAAGTCGTGGCGAAGAAGGCCGCGAAGAAAGTCGTGGCGAAGAAAGCTCCCGCCAAGAAGGCCGCCAAAAAAGCAGCGAAGAAGGCCGCCTCGAATTCGAACCCGCTTCCCACGGGGCTTCCGCTGATCCCTCCCCCCGGCGGTGCGGTGGTGCGGATGTACCGCATCGGTCATGGCGATTGCTTCCTCATCGCCTTCTCGGGAGATGACCCCGCGAAGCCCTGCTACGTCCTGATCGACTGCGGCTACAAGGGCGGCTCCCAGCACCACCTCACGCCCACGCCGAAGAATCGCATCGACATGATCGCCGCGGACATCATCGCTGTCACCGGCGGCAAGGTCCAGGTGGCGGTCATCACGCACGAGCACCAGGACCACGTCAACGGCATCACCAAGTCCCGCTTCGCCGGACTCGAGATCGGGGAACTCTGGCTGGCGTGGACGGAGAATCCCGATGACGAGCGGGCCAACGAGCTCCGGACCCAAACCGGCGACCAGTTGCTCGGCCTCGTCGCCGCGCGCAACCGCCTCGCCGCCGAGGGGGACACCCTGTTGATTCCCCGCCTCGATGAGTTCCTTTCCCTGGAGCTCGGCTTCGACGATCCCGACAACCCGCCCCAAGGAGCACAGGCGCTCGGGGCGGCCTTTGCCGCCGCCGCGAAGAATCCCCTGAACTCCGCGAACAAGAAGGCGATGAAGGTCTTCAAGGACAAGGTCTCCAAGCCCAGCTTCAAGCTGCCCCACAAGAAGATCGAGAAGCTCCCCGGTGCCGGCAAGGTGCGGGTCTTCGTGCTGGGACCTCCGAAGGGTCAGCAGGACCTCGTAAGCATGAACCCGGAAGGGGGCGAGGTATTCCATGCCCCCGGCTTGGCCTTGTCCTCGGCGGGCAGCTACTTCGCCGCCGCCGCGCAGACGGGCAGTGCCGCGGGAGAGAGTCCTTTCTCCCGCCGCTACCGGGTGCCGTTTTCCTCACGTGAAAGCGCGAAGGAAGCGGACGGCTTCTTCCACGCCCGTTACGGACCGCCGCAGGAAGCACCGAAGCCGGCCCCTGCCGCAGCATCCGCTTCCGCCAAGGGGGCTGCAAAGGGAACGGCCAAGGACGCGAAGACGACCATCGCCCCCGCGCCTCCCGATGATGAAAAGCAAGTGACCCCGAACGCCGCTTGGAGGCAGATCGATCGCGATTGGCTCTATTCCTCCGGCCAGCTCGCGCTCGACCTGAATGACTTCACGAACAACACCAGCCTCGCCCTCGCCTTCGAACTCGGCAAGGGCGGCAAGGTTCTCCTCTTCGCCGCGGATGCCCAGCGCGGCAACTGCCGCTCCTGGAGCTCCGCCACCTGGAAGGATGGCGAAGAACGTGTCAGCGTGAAGGACCTCATGGCGCGCACCGTCCTCTACAAGGCAAGCCACCACTGCAGCCACAACGGCACCCTCAACGGCAAGCGCAGCGACAAGTATCCCAACATCTCCTGGATGGCGACCGGCGACCACGAGGACGAATTCGCGGCCATGATCACCGCCGTGCCCGCATGGGCCGCCACCCAGAACGGCTGGGACCATCCCTATCCCCCCATCAAGGAGGCCCTCCTGGCCAAGGCCCGCGGCAGGGTTTACCAGACCGATATCGATCCGAAGCAGATGAAAAAGCCCTCTTCCGTTTCCGCGGACGAGTGGAAGGCCTTCGTCGATAACGTGCCCTTCACCGATCTCTATTTCGACCACATCATTCCCTGAATCCCCGCCGATCTAACAGAATACCCCGCCTCATGAATCCCCCCGGAAAGAAGCGATGGAGCGCCGCGCCCGCGGTGCTGCTGGCATGGTTCGCATGGTCCCTCGTCCTGCCGGCCTTGGCACAAGGTCCTTTGGACCCGCACCAGGCGCTCAGGGAGGCGGCCGACGCCGCGGAGCAGGACCTGACCCGGAGCGCCTCGCGTCTCAAGGAGAAGCAGGCCTTCGTGGAGGAACAATTGAAGAAGGCGGGAGCCGAAGGAGCTGCCGCCAAACCGGGCGATCCCGCGGCCACCGTCTTCCTGCAGAAACGGCTGGAAACCGCGCAAGCGAGTCTGACCGCCGCCCCGCCGGACGGTCCCGAGATCAACGGCCTGACCCTCGCCAAGAAGGAGGCGGAGACGGCGCTCGCCGCAAACGAGGAGATCAAAAAACTCACCGCCGAACTCCCCGCGAAGGAAGCCCTCTCGGTGGCCAGGAAGAAAGAACTCGCGGATGCGGAGGAGGCCGAAAAGCAGCGCCTGAAGACGGAGAACGAAAAGATCTACGAAGGCACCTTGGCCTTGCTCACCATGTTCCTCGTCCTCGCGATCGTGCTGGAGAACGCGCTCGAGGTGATCTTCAAGTGGCGGGTCTTCCAGGCCCGCTACAGCAACCGCGGGATGAAGGCACCCATCATGGTGATCGCCGCCGGCTTGATGGTCCTCACCTTCAAGCTCGATATCCTCGCCAACCTCGTCGCGCTCTACAAATCGAAGGGCTTTCAAGTGCCGCCGGAGGTGAAGAGCAACTTCTTCACCGGCACCATCAGCGCCTTCGTCCTGGCAGGGGGCAGCGCGGGAGTGAACCGCCTGATGGTCGCACTCGGCGTGCGCAAGGAAAGCCCGCCGGTCATCGTGCCGAAACCTCCGGACGACAAGGCTTGGATCGCCATCAAGCTCAACCGCGTCCTCGCCGTGGGAGACCTCCTCGTCCACCTCGACAAAACGCCCCCTTCCCCACCACCGGCCCCCGCGGCACCGGGGGCGGCACCAGCCGCACCCGCCGTGCCTCCAAACCAGCTGGCGGGGGTCATCCGCACGGATCTCCAGAGCGCCCGCGAGATCATGCTGCGGAACAAGGACCGCTTCCCGCAGAACGGCGGCTGCGAGGTGGATACCGTCAGCACCTACAAAATCACGGTGACCGGGACGAGCGCCGATGGCACTCCTTTGAAAAAGGAGCTCGGTCCCTATTCCTTCGCCCCCGGAGCAATCGTCGATTTCAACGTGACCTTGTGAGGCGGGGCGCTTCGGTTGGCGGGGAGTGGCACCGTCATTCGGTCGTTTCCATGACGGTGGGCGTGATCTCCTCCGCAAGCGCCGTGAGAAGCTTGTCGGTGTTGCCTTCCTCGTCGAGGGTGGCCTGGAGCAGGTCGGCGACGGCCTGCAGTCCGAGCGACTCCGCCAGGGCCCGGGCGGTTCCATAGGCGGCGATCTCGTAGTGCTCCACCTTCTGCGCGGCACCGATCAGCGCGAGGTCCTTCACCGCGGCCTCGCCCTCTTCCTCGATCAGTTCCTCGCCTTCTTCGACGAGTCCTTGCATGGCCTTGCAGGTCTTGCCCCGCGGAGTGGTCTCGATCAGGGCCGCGACCTCCTCCAACCTGGCAACCTGGCCTTCGGTCTCTTCCAGGTGGGTTTGGAAGGCGGCCTGCAGTTTTTCATGGGAGGCGGCCTTCTTCATCTTCGGCAAGGCCTTCACCAGTTGTTTCTCGGCGCTGTAAAGATCCTTGATCTCCTGTGCGAGTAGTACTTCGAGTGTTTCAAGTTTCGGCATGACTTCAGTTCGGGGTTCGGGATGCCCTCGCAGGACCCGTGCCCGCGCCGGATCGACGGGAAACCGGCAGTTGCGGGCCTGCCGGGCACCCGTGTCCTTGCGATTTGCCGGGCACGGTTGCAGCTTGCAAACGGTGGCCGGAGGACGGGTCCCGCCCCGCTCGCGAGCCGCCCTGTTAGTGCATGGCCTCGCGCGCCATGGCAGCGCTCTTTTCCGGATGGCATCCGTCCTGCGAAAAGCGCGTCCCGATGAATAGAAGGATTCTTTTGAAGTCGGCGGGATTCACCGCATTCGGGCTGCCGTTTCCCGGAGCCGCCTCGGCCGAGGATGACCATTCGGAAGCCGGAGCGAAGGTGAAGGCATCGAAGCCGGACACGGAGACCTTGTCCGACGGCGACAGGAAGCTGGTCGAGCAGATCGCCCTCCCGGGGTGGCGACCATGAGCTGAACTCCCCCCGCTGTACTGCCATGACGATCACCAGTCCCAAGGAGGTTTTCTTCGACCAGTTGAAGGACCTCTACAGTGCCACCGCGCAGGCCGCCGCGACCCTGCCGGATCTCGAGGAACGGGCGAGCGAGAAGCGGCTCGCGGCGCTTCTCCACCATCAGGCGGCGGCGACCCGGCGTCACCTGAAAGATATCGCCGCGATCTTCGAGGCGCACGGCGTCGAAGCTGGCGACGACATGTGAAAGGCCATGAAGGGACTCATCAAGGGTGGCAACCGGCACATCGGGATGGCGGACGATCCGCTCGTCCGGGACCTGCTGCTGGTCGCTCACGTCAACCGGATCATCCACTATCTCATCGCCGCCGCCGATTTCACCCGGGGGATCGCGGGGAAGAACGGCCTGGGCCCGGAATCGGAGACGGTGGCGGACATCCTCGCCACCGAATGTGGTTTCGCGGAGGACTTGAGCGAACTGGCGTTGGGTGCCTTCGGCGTGACGATAGGAGGTTTCCGATGAAGAAGTTTCTCAAGGACAACGGGGCGGGAACAGAACTTCAGATGGCGCTGGTCGTCGCGGCCGACGGCATCAAGTGCGGAGCCTCGGCGAACAATTGGCTCCTGGAACAGGACGAGGAAACAGGTGAACCCGATCATGAACACGCGCGAGACGGATAACGAACTGCAGCGATACCTTAACGACCATCTCGCCGGATCGGCGGGGGCGATCGGATTGATCCGGAAGCTTGCCACCGGTGCCGCGGATGCGGAGGAGGCACGCTTCTTCCGCGAGTTGGAAGAGAAGGTCGAGGAAGACCGCAGGCTGCTCAAGGAACTGATCGGGCGCCTGGGCCAAAGCAGCAGCCCGGTGCTGGAAACCGCGGGAGAAATCACCGCTGCGGCCGGTCGCCTGAAGCTGATGTGGGAGGGCATGGAGCCCGGTCACCTGGGGCGCTTCGAGGCGATGGAGATTCTCGCGCTCGGCATCCAGGGGAAACGATTGCTCTGGGTGGTGCTGGGCGAGCTGGCTCCCTTTGTCCCGGAGTGGCAGGGGATCGAGTTCGCCGAACTCGAGCTGGACGCGATCACGCAGCGGGATGCGGTTGAAACTCGGCGCATCGACGCGGCGATGGATGCTCTGCTCGATGCCGAACGGCGTGCGCGGCATGCTCAGGCGGCCACGCGGGCACCGCATCCTTCGGCTGCCGGTCTTGGCACGTTTTGCGCGAAAGGGGCCTCATGAGCGCGACCTATGATCGACATGCTATCCGCAGATCCATGCGCCTCTACCTGGCAGTGGGGCTCGTTCTCTTTTGCGGAACCTTGGCCACCGTTGCCGTCGCGACGGTCCCGTGGCTCGACATCGGGAAGCATGGCTTCGACACCTGGGACATGGCCCTCGGGCTGATGATCGCGACGTTCAAGGCGTCCCTCGTCGCCCTGATATTCATGCACCTGAATCACGAGAGGCGGCTCGTTTACTTCTTCGCCACGTTTGCGGCCCTCCACTGCACCGGCATGATCGTGATGATCGGCGTGGCGGAGTGGGACACGATCCACAATCCGCTTTTCTACCAGGGCCGCAGCCAGTCCGACCCCGGGGGCGTGTCAGTCTCGCGTGGTCCCTCGCCGCAGACCGGCTCGACGCCGGAGTCGCCGGTCCCATTGCCCCACTGAGGCGCTTCGATCGGGCCCGCGGGGCACTCCTGCCTTCGTCATTCATCTCCACCGCGGTGACAAAAGGGTCGTCGCTCCTTGGCGCTCCCGCTTCCGGCTCACGTCCGAGAAGCAAACCCCGCTCCGTCGCGCCAATATCACGCAAGGCCTGACAGCGCTCGAGCCCAAGCACTACTTTGCATGCGCGACCGAGTCCCTAATCTCCTGACTCTCGATCTCCGACAGCCAGTTTTCCGCAGATTCCCTATCGCCCTTGGAGTACGCCCACGTAACCATATGTGAAATCAGGACGTCTTTCCTCCTGCCCCCTTCGAGGTTGGCGATGAACTCGCCTGCAGCCATCGAATCGCGTCCAAGAAAATAGTCCATCGTGCGCTGTCGCAGCTCCGACTTCAACGAATCATCCGGAATGCTTTCGCATAGCTCCAGCGCACGTTCAGGGGATAGCCGGCCGGCCCCAGAGACGAATGCCCGCAGATCGGGGGGCGAAAGCTTGGCGACCACGCCGGTGTCGTTCGACCGTATGGAGTGCGCGCCTGCATCAGACATCACCTCATCCCTCACCCGATCCGCCAGCGGCTTGTCCTTTTGAGACATTACCGCGATCACCCGGAGCTTTTCTTCGAGATCGTAGGCCAGTCCCAGCCCGGAATAAGCTTTGGGCAGGAAGCCAAGCATGATGTCGACCTGGCTGTCCGGCTCAACTTCCCCCACGATCCACTCGAACATCGTGTAGTCCCCCTTGAGCGTGACCAGTTCCGTTGCCCTGATGGCGCTGCGGTTCAGGCGCGTGGCCCTGAGATCGGGATCGGTCGCATCATTCGCCCACCGGGAGAATCGCTCCCTTTCCAA
>CAMLOZ010000214.1 GCA_946481625.1 uncultured Haloferula sp.
CCCGTCACAGCCGGAGACGACTGGTGCGGGGACTTCGAAAAGAAGGACTTGCCGACTCCCTTCTAACTGTTGGCGATTTCTATTGCGACCGGGTCTCAATTGGGGTTTTGTCCGCCGCGTGCAGCCCACCGCCCACGAAATCGACGGCCTTTTGCTTCCGCTCGCCCCGGTTCTAGCGAAGGAGGCGGACGCGATTCTGGACTTGCGTGAGTTGTTGATGAGTAAGGGCCACCCGGGAAAGTGCGTGCGCTGCTTCTTCCAGCTTTTCACCGCCGCCGGTCGCGCCGAGATGCCGCGGCTGGCCCCGCTGATCGCTTGGCTTGAGGCGAATCTTGAGATCGCCGTGCGCGCCGATGGCAGGGAACTCGAAACCCTGCCGGTGAAGCTCCACGGCTCGGACGACCTGGAGTCCTTCTGCCTGCGCTCGATCGACAAGGTCCGCTTGGACCGTGGCTACCCCGTGCGTCGTCTCGACTTGGCCTTCCGCTACAAGGTGGCCGCCTGAGTCGCCGCACGCCCGGCGGCTTGACCGGTGGCAAAGCAAGTGCCCATCACGCGGATCGATGCCTGCGCCCCGTGGTCGCACGAGATGCAGCGGCCCGCCACGAAGACCCGCTCAAGCTTCTCCGGGATCAGACAAGCGAGAGGAATCCCCGCGGCGCGGTCGTTCTCCGGGTAGCGCAGTTTCGGCCCGCGATGGGTCTCGCGGAACTCCAAGGGCCAAGTCGCGAGGGCGATGTCATCCGCGTGCCGGGCACCCGAGAGAATCTCCTCCGATGTCAGCAGGTGCCTGCCGATCCAGCGGCGGCTTTCGCGCACACCGGCACGGACCGGCCATTGCGACACATACGCCCCCGTCCAGCCCTGCGCCTCTTGCTTGAGGAAATCGATCGCCGTGGAAGCGATCATGCGCCCGGTCGCTTCGAGCGCCGAGAGGCACGCAGGATCGAGCGGATCATAACCCCTGCCTTCCTCGCTGCCGGAGAGATCGATCGTGCCGAAGATCTCCCCCGCCCTGCCGCTGCTGCGGAAGTGCAGGCCGAGCGCCTCCTTCGCAAGAATGCCCCGGCGCACGCCCTCGACGATGCGCCCGGCCAGCACGAGACCCGCTTCTCCTCCCGGGACCCCTTGCACCGCGAAGACATAAGCCGGGCGTTGCAGGCTGGAGGAATCGGTTGTCGCCGTGGCGGCACCGCAAAGCGCCGCGAATACCGCGTCCCCGCTGGCATCGACCACCGCCTTCGCCCGCACGGAAAAGATCCCGCCCCGACCCGCGATGTCGATGCGCCAGCCATCCCCCTCGGCCTCGGCCCCAAGCGCCTCGCTGTGATAAAGCACGCGCACCCCGCCTTCTGACAAAAAGGCATCGGCGATGCGGACGAATTCCACCGGATGCTGCGGCAGCACCCAGACGCGCCCCATCTTCACCGGTCCGGTTCCGGTGGCGCGGCGCATCCGTTCCTCCATCTCCGCCGGGAATCCCCGGTTCGCCACTACCGGCGGGCCTTCGCCCATCAGGTAAAGACCGCAGAAGGTGTGAACCAGCGAAGCCGTGCCCATGCCACCCGCGAAGCCATGGCGCTCCACCAGGAGCACGCTCGCGCCCTCGCGGGCGGCGGTCACGGCGGCAGCCAGACCCGCGCTGCCCGCACCGAGCACCAGCACGTCGCAGTTCGTCATGCCATCCTCCTCCCGATCAAGGCCGCGAGGTCGAGCGGCGTGCCGAGGTTCTCGCGACCGGCATCCTGCGGCGCGATCACGGCGCCGAAACGCTCCTCCGCGATCACGATGAGCTGCATGACGGCCATCGAATCCATTCCAGCGGCAAAGAGATCGCCCTCGGTCGGGAAGCCCTCGGGAAGTTCGGCGATGCCCTCCTCGCGGAGCATGTCGATTACCTCTTGTGGCGTGGGAGCGGCGGTCATTTCCGCGCCCACGGGAACAAAGGCCAGCGACAGCGGCAAGCCCGCTTTGGCCAATACCCGCACTCGTACCAACGCGAGGAGCACTCTCGTTTTCGGCCCCCGAAGATCGTGCAAGTTGCTCGATTCATCATGCAAGAGAACGTATTCCTAACCGCTCAGATCTACGTAACTTGTTGAAAAACAAATGCGGCATGGCGATTGCGAGAAGGTTGCCATGCCCCGAACGGGCAAGCCAACCCTAATGAGTCATTATCATGAAAGCACCATTCGTTACCTCCATCGTCGCAGCGGCCACTTACGGCTTCCTGTTTACGGCGTGTGATTCCCGCCAGGAAGAAGCCCGTGAAGAGGCCTTGGAACACAAGGCCGAGGTTCTGGAAAAGCAGGCCGCGGATGTCCGCAAGCAAGGCGAAGCCGCTGCCGACGCCGCGGAGAACGCCGCCGACAAGGTCCGGAAACAGGCCGATGGCACCACGGAAATGCGTGAAGAAGACGCCGAAGCCCGCGCGGATGCAGCAGAGGACAATGCCGACGCCGTCCGCAAGGACGCCGAGCGCAAGGCCGACGCCCTCGAAGACGAGGCCGACAAGACCCGCGAAGCGAAATAAGCGATCGGCTCACCGACCCTTGAACAAGGAAACCAACGTCCTGCCGGCCTGGCGCCGACGGGGCGTTGTCGTTTTCAGAGATAGCGACCGGCTCCTATCGCAGCGCGGCAGCCAACAGGCACCCGGCCGCCTGCTCGTTCCCTCCGAGGGTAGCAACGAGTGCCTGGTCCGCGATACCGCGGCGGATCTGCTCGACCGCCGCGACAAGCTGCAAGCCCGAGGATGCGGTGAACGATTCACCCAAGACTTTCCTAACAGAAATTTTCGGTCCCCTCCACGCTGAAAAGACGGCCTCCTCGTGTCGATCGAAGCGGGCGACGCCGCTGCGGCCGTCCGCGAGAAGTGTTTCGCCATCATCCACCGCACCTGTGGCGGTGACGATGTCGCGCAGCGCCGCGCTTCGATCCCGGCTCGGGGCGAGGGCCACGGGATCGGGCACGCTGACGAGTCGGGGCCCTTCGCCATCCAGTTCGAGATAGACGGCAGCCGCCCCTTCGGCCGGAAGACAGCCGCCAGCATAGAGACCGAGCGCTTCGGACGAAAGCCAGTCGAGTTCCTCCGGCGCGACCACCAGCACGCCGTCGCAGTCGCCGCGCAGCAGCCATTCCGTGGCCACTTCGAGCGCGGTGAAGATCTCCGCCGTGTCGCCCAACAGGGTATCGTTCGGCGCGGTGGAATTGAAGAGCGCGGAGAGGTGGCTGGAGGGCGCGTTGAAGACGGTCTCCGGAAACAGGATCGGGCTGGCCACCGCGGGGTCGGCAAGCACCTCGCCGAAGAAGCGGTTCGAGTAATTCACGCAGCCGTTCATCAGCGCGCAAACGATGCCGAGCCGGAGTTCGCCCGCCGTCGCCTTTGCCATGCGCTCGGGGCCTAGTGCTTCGACTGCGGCGGCGACGGCGAACTTCGAGACCGGGCTGACGCGGCGCAGGCGCGGGCTCTTTGGAAGCGTGGGCGGTGCGGGTGGCACGCGCAGGACGGAGGTGACGACCGGCGGATGACCGGCGATCTCGCGGACAATCCCGGAAGGCTCGGGTCTCACCCCGCGCTCCAGCGCTTCCATGAAGGCAGGCACCCCCCAACCCGCGGGGGTGACAGCTCCGGTTCCTGTGATGGTGATGCGGGGCATGAAACAGAAATTCTAAGATTCAAGCTCCAAGATCCAAACGGGGAGCTCGTTCATCGGCCATCGATCGTGTTCCATTCCCTTCCCATCCGTGGCGAACGTGGCGGTTCTCCCTGCCTTTCATCGTGATTCAAAGCTGGAAGATGAGGGTGGCATTCGCCCCGCCGAAGCCGAAGGAATTGGTGAGCACCGTTTTCAACGACGCATCGCGCGGTTGCCGGACCAGATCGAATTTCACGGCGGGATCGATTTCCCGCACGCCGAGGCTCGCCGGCAAGAATTGTTCGCGCAGCGCGATCAGGCAGAGCACGGATTCCACCGAACCCGCCCCCCCTAACAGGTGACCGATGGCCGATTTGGTGGAGGAGACCTTGATCTTCGGCGTCGCATCGCCCGCCCAACGGGATATCGCATTGGCTTCCGCCACGTCGTTCAAGGGCGTTCCGGTACCGTGCGAATTGATGTAGTCGATTTGTTCCGGCACCAGACCGGCGGCACGGGTCGCGCGATCCATCGTGGACAGCGCGGCATCGCCTTCCGGATGCGGCTGGGTGAGATGGTGGATATCCGTGGCGGCGGCGTAGGAGAGGATGCGCGCGAGGACATCCGCACCGCGGGCACGGGCGGCATCGAGCGACTCGACGAGCACGAAGCCCGCGCCCTCACCGAGGGCGAGGCCATCGCGGGCGGCATCGAAGGCGCGCGGGATGCCGGAGGGCGAGAGGGCCTGGAGGGAATCGAAGCCGGCGAAGACGAGCTGGCAGAGGGCATCGTACCCGCCCGCGAGGACGCGCTCGGCCTTGCCTTCGGAGACCATTTGGAAGGCATGGCCGATGGCATTCGCGCCGGAGGCGCAGGCATTCGAAATGATGCGTAGCGGACCCTGCACGCCGAGGGCACGCATCATGGCGGCCATCTGGTGCTGCGGCTGATACGTTTCCACGCGCGTGAGCTGGTGCCGGCGCGAAGTGCCGGTCGTGGCTTGGAGATAGTATTGCTCGCCGACGGGCATGGCGGCGGCAGAGGTGCCGACGACGACGGGCATGGAGCCGCCGGAGAGACCGGCCATGGCGAGGGCTTCCCGGGCAGCGATCAATGCCATGCGGGTGCCGCGGTCCATGCGTTGCCACTCGCGCTTGCCCACTCCGGGCAGGCTTTCCGGCAGTTCCGCCTGCCCGGCCGTGCCGACGCGCTGCCGCGAGACATCGAAGAGATCGACCGGCCGGAAGGCGGTGCGCCCCGCGCGGAATCCGGCGGCATTTCCCGCCATATCCGCACCCATCGAGGTGAGGATGCCCGCGCCGGTGATGGCGACAGGACGGCGGCTCTGCGGATAGGGGCGATCGGCGTGATAGGCCACGGGGAATGAAAAAGGGATGGTCGGCAGGGCGATGCGAGATCGGCCCCCGGCGTTCTAAAAGCCGCTGGCGCGTCTGTCCACGTTCACATTTTCGCATTTCCACCCCCGACCCGCGCATCTCCGTCCCGGCGGCATGTCGAGTTTGGCCGGTCGGCAAGCGCGGCCACCGCCATGCCCCCTGCGGGGGCGCACGCGCTCCACGAATTCGCATAGCGGATCTTCCATTGATGAAAGCTGTTCCGGGACTCACGGTATTGCAGGAGACCCATGATCCGCTTTCCGACCCCCGCTTTCGCAACAGTGACCGCTCTCGCGTTTCTGTTCACCCGTGCCATCGCGGAGGAGCCCGCGCTGCGCTCGGTATTTCAGGATGACTTTGTGGTCGGCGTTGCGCTCGGAGGCCGCCTGGTCGAGGGCCGGCAAGCGGACGCGGGGAAACTCGCCGCCCGCCACTTCTCCTCGCTCACTCCGGAAAACGAGATGAAGTGGATGGCCCTCCATCCCGCCCCGGACCGATACCGCTTCGAGGGCGCGGACGCTTTCGTCACCTTCGCCCGGCGGCACCGGATGGAGCTCGTCGGCCACGCCCTCGTCTGGCACAGCCAGACCCCCGCCTGGGTCTTTCAGGACAAGGACGGTCAACCGCTGGGCCGCGACGCATTGCTCGCCCGCATGCGCGACCACATTCACACCGTCGTGGGACGCTACCGGGGAACGATCAAAGGCTGGGACGTCGTCAATGAAGCGCTCTCCGATGGCGGCCCCGACCTCCTCCGGGATTCCCCGTGGCGCCGTATCATCGGCGACGACTACCTCGACCATGCCTTCCGCTACGCCCGCGAGGCCGATCCGAAGGCAGAACTCTACTACAACGACTACGGGCTGGAAGACCCGCGGAAACGGGAAAACTGCCTCAAGCTGCTGCGCGGCATGCGCGAGCGCGGCGTCCCCATCGATGGCGTCGGCACCCAGTCCCACTTTCATCTGCTCCATCCGCCGCTCGAGGAGATCGAAAAGACCATCACGGCGCTCGCGGGGCTCGGCCTGAAGGTCATGGTCACCGAGCTCGATGTGGATGTCCTCCCCTCCCGCGGCGATCCCGGGATAGCCGACATCAACCGCCGCGAAAAAGCCGATCCTGCCCTCGATCCCTACCGCGGCCCACTGCCCGATCCGATCCAGGAACAACTCGCACGCCGCTACGCCGGATTGTTCCAGGTTTACCTCCGCCACCGCGACGCCATCACCCGCGTCACCTTCTGGGGCCTCGACGATGGCCGCACCTGGCTGAACCACTTCCCGATCCGCGGCCGCACGAATCATCCCCTGCTCTTCAACCGCGAGCTGAAACCGAAGCCCGCTTTCCACGCGGTTGTCGCGCAAAAGCTCTCCCCTCCGTCTCGCTCTGGAGCGGAGGATTGATTCAACCGTCGTCGATCACCCGGCGTCTTACCTTCCGATGTCCCAACGGGACTGCGCCCCATAGCCCGGGGTTGCCGACGCGGGAGGCTACCCCGGGTCACCCGCCCGCGTCA